>CAYTGK010000064.1:0-6298 GCA_964437305.1 uncultured Muribaculaceae bacterium | reverse complement strand
GTTTTACCTTACTCATTGGAGTATAAAAAAACATCTAACTGAATTTAATTCAACTAGATGTTTTTATTTATTTACATTTTATATTTAAACAATAGCAATTTCTAACTTATAACATTTTTACTTTATTATTTTTATTAACTTTTATATTAACATTTATATTGTTATATAATAAGAGTTTTTATTTAAAAAACAGCTGTTGATAGTAACAAATTTTTTGTGAAATTTTGCCAATTACTATTTTTAGAGTATTAATTCTTATAAAAGTATGTTATAATGGTCTATATAGTAGTGTAGGTGAGATAATGGAATTTATAAAATTTGATGGTGTTACAAAACAATATAAAAATGGGGTTGTTGCAATATATGATTTAAATTTAAGTATTGAAAAAGGTGATTTTTGTTTTATAATAGGGGGTTCAGGAAGTGGAAAATCGACTTTAATTAAGATGCTTTATCGTGAAGAAAAACCAACACGTGGTGAGATAACGATAGGTGGCTTAAAAGTTAATAAGTTAAGAAATGCTAATGTTTATAAATTAAGAAGAAAATTGGGAATTGTTTTTCAAGATTATAGATTACTTCCTAAATCAAATGTCTATGAAAATGTAGCTTTTGCCCTCGAAGCAATAGGTGCTCGAAAAAAAGATATAAGACCAAAAGTTTTAAAAGCAATTGAACTGGTTGGGTTAAAAAGTAAGTTAAGAGATTATCCTGAAAATCTATCAGGTGGGGAGCAACAAAGAGTAGCAATAGCAAGAGCAATTGTTAATGAGCCTAAACTTTTGATATGTGATGAACCTACTGGTAATCTTGACCCTGTTATGAGTATGGAAATAGTTGATTTACTTGAAGAAATTAATAAAAAAGAAGGAACTACGGTTGTAATGGTAACTCATGATAAGGTTATTGTTGATAAAAAGAAAAAACACGTTATAGCCCTTAAAGAAGGACATTTATTTAAAGATTATAAGGAGGGTGAGTACATAGATGAGATTCTTTAGAATAGTTGGGCGTAGTATAAGAGATGCCTTTAAAAGTGTTGGCAGGAATTTTTCCTTATCACTTGCAAGTATATCTTGTATTATTATTACTCTTGTAATTGTAGCTCTTTCAATTGTTGTAACTTATAATGTTGATAATTTTGCATCGGAATTAAAAAAAGATTTAACAATTGTTGCATTTGTTTCTAATGAAGCTGAAAAAGCAGATGTTGATAAATTAAAAGAAGATATTGAAGAAATAAGTAATGTTGAAAAAGTTAATTTTAAAAGTAAAACGGAAGTTAAAAATGAAATGATGACAGAAGATGAAGCTTTTTCAAACGTTATGAAACAATGGGATGAAGAAGAAAATCCTTTGCAAAATACGTATTTAATTAAAGTAGAAGATATTGAGAAAATCAAAGAAACAGCAGTAGCTATTAATAATTTATCTGCTATTGATACAGTTAAATATGGTGAAGGTATGGTTGATAAACTAGTAACGGTGTTTAAGACTGCTCAAAAGGTATCAATTGTTGCTGTTATTGCATTAATTTTGATGACAGTATTCTTAATTGTTAATACAATTAAATTAACTATTTTTTCAAGAAAAAGGGAAATTTCTATTATGCGTTTAGTTGGAGCAAGTAATTTTGCTATCAAAATACCATTTGTTGTTGAAGGAATGATATTAGGCTTCTTAGGGTCGCTTGTTCCTGTTGGGTTGATGATTTATGGATATAAAGCTTTTTATAATTATTTTGATGGAAAATTGTTTACTAATATTATTAAACTTGTAAAACCAGTACCATTTATTTATTATGCATCAGGAATTATTATTGTCATTGGTATTATTGTTGGTATGGTAGGAAGTGGCAGTGCTGTTAGAAAGTATTTAAAAGTGTAGTTAGCTATACTTTTATTTTTTAAAAAAATTAGCACTCTCTATTGACAAGTGCTAAAAAATGAGTATAATAGGTATTGAAATATGATTTTAAGTCATATTATAAAAGGTGGGTGATTTTATGTATCCTAATAATAATGAAAAGGAAGAAAATGTTTTAGAAAAATATGGGCGTGATATAACATTTGATGCCAAGAATGGAAAAATTGATCCTGTAATAGGTCGTGATGAAGAAATTCGAGGAATAACGAGAATATTATCAAGAAAAACAAAGAATAATCCCGTTTTAATTGGAGAACCTGGAGTTGGTAAAACTGCTATTGTTGAAGGACTTGCTAACCGAATTGTTGCAGGGGATGTTCCTAATAGTTTAAAAGATAAAAAAATTTGGGAGTTAGATTTGGCTAGTTTAATTGCTGGTGCTAAATATCGTGGGGAATTTGAAGAGAGACTTAAAAATGTCTTAAATGAAATCAAGAAAAGTGAAGGTAACATTATCATGTTTATTGATGAAATTCATATGATTGTAGGAAATGGTGCTGAAGGGGCAATGGATACTTCAAATATCTTGAAACCTATGCTTGCTCGTGGAGAAATTCATGTAATTGGAGCTACAACTTTAAATGAATATCGAAAATACATTGAAAAAGATGGTGCCTTAGAAAGAAGATTTCAAAAAATTAAAGTATCAGAGCCAACTGTTGAAGATACAATTACTATTCTTCGTGGTTTAAAAGAAAGATTTGAAATTCATCATGGTGTTTCTATTACAGATAAAGCTCTTATTAGTGCTGCTACTTTATCAAATAGATATATAACTGATAGGTATTTACCTGATAAAGCCATTGATTTAGTTGATGAAGCTTGTGCTACCATTAGAGTTCAAATGGATTCTGTGCCAATTGATCTTGATAAAGTAACGAGAAATATTTTATCTTTAGAAATTGAAAAACAAGCTATTAAAAAAGAAAAAGATGAATTATCCAAAAAAAGACTTGAAGAAATTGAAAAAGAACTTGTGAACTTAAAAGGGGAAGAAGCCAAACTTAAGGAAGATTGGGAACGTGAAAAAACATTAAATGATAAGATTAAAGCTAAGAAAAAAGAATTAGAAAATGCAAGATTTACGTTACAAACAGCTGAAAATAAATACGATTTGGAAACAGCAGCTAGATATCGTCATGGGGAAATTCCAAGACTTGAAAAAGAACTTGAAGAATTAAATAAAGTTGACAAAAATCGCATTTTAAGTGATACAGTCAATGAAGAAGATATTGCTTATGTTATATCAAAATTAACTAATATTCCTTTAACAAAACTTGTTAGTAGTGAAAAAGAAAAACTTTTAGGCTTATATGATAACATGAAAAAGAATGTTATGGGACAAGATGAAGCTTTGAAATTAGTATCAGAATGTATTCTAAAAAGTCGAAGTGGAATTAAAGACCCCAATAGGCCAATTGGCTCATTCATTTTTTTAGGTCCAACGGGAGTTGGGAAAACGGAAGTTGCTAAAACGCTTGCTTATGAGTTATTTGATGATAAGAGTCATATGGTTCGAATTGATATGAGTGAATATATGGAAAAATTTAGTGTTTCAAGACTTATAGGTTCACCTCCTGGTTATGTTGGTTATGACGAAGGAGGAGAATTAACAGAAGCTGTTAGAAGAAATCCTTATAGTATTGTGTTATTTGATGAAATTGAAAAGGCTCATCCTGAAGTATTAAATTTATTATTACAAATTCTAGATGATGGAAGAATTACAGACTCTAATGGAAGAACTGTTGACTTTAAAAATACAATTATTATTATGACTAGTAACTTAGGAAGTGACTATGCTCTTAATAATGATACAGATTCTGTTATGAAAGAATTAAGAGAAACTTTTAGACCAGAATTTATTAACCGAATTGATGAAATAATTGTGTTTAAACCATTATCAAAAGATGTTATTTATCAAATTTTAGATAAGATAATCAAAGAAATAGAGGATAGATTAGCTGATAAAAACATTAAATTAAATTTAACACAAGAAGCTAAAGATTATTTAGTCGAGATAGGCTATGATGTTAATTATGGTGCAAGACCTTTAAGAAGAGTTGTTTCTAAAACGGTAGAAGTCTTACTTGCTAATGCTTTAATAAGAGGTGAAATCAGTTATGGCGAGACTGTAACTTTTGATTACAAAGATAATAAATTAATTATTAGATAATATCAAGAAACTGTGAAATTAGATTTAGTTTTACAGTTTCTTTTAATAGTTATTAAATAAGACTTTAATAATCAAAAAAACAAATAGAATATTTTATTAAAATGCTTGCAGTTTTAAATTAATAATATAAAAAATGTTATAAAAACACTTTATTTCAAAGTTATATTTAAAATATCAATACATTTTTAGAATAAATAGTATATAAATATTTCATTATTATGATTATTTACATCAAATGTTCATGGAAATGTTACTCCAACAGTTTTGCTATCAAAGACATATCAGAAAATTTAACTGTGAATAGTAATCGAAATCTTTAATAAATAAAAGCATTGATTTAAATAAAATTATATAGTATAATATAGCTAGAAAGGACATTTAAAATGAAAATATTAAAAAGATTAATGATACTTACATTAGGGTGTTTAATGGTTTTTACCCTTACTGCTTGTGGTAATAAAAACGTAGAAGGTAGTTTAGATAGTATATTAAATAAACTTGTTGTAGATATTGATGATGAAATGAAATCAAGATTGCATAGTACGGAAATAACGAAAGATAATATTGAAAATTATCTAGGACAAGGAACATCTGATGTTAAATTTACTGAAGGACTTGCCCAAGAACATATGACTTCTTCTGTTGCTTATTCTGTAGTACTTTTAAGAGTTGATAATAAGGATGTCGAAAATATTAAATCGAAAATTAAAGAAACTATTAATCCTCGGAAATGGATATGTGTTGGGGTTGAAGAAGAAGATGTAATTATTAAAAGTAAAGGTAATTTAATAATAGCAATTGTTGTAGAAAATGAAGAATATAGAAATTCTATTTCAAAAGCTTTTGACAATTTATAAGGAGTTAGTTAACTCCTTTTTGATGGGGTAATTTTATGATATTTTCAAGTATTGTTTTTATATATTATTTTTTGCCAATCTTATTACTTATTTATTTTTTAATGCCTAATAAATATAAAAATATAATATTATTGGTTTTTAGTTTATTATTTTATTTTTTAGGAGAGCCAAAATATATATTAATATTAATTTTATCTTGTATTATTAATTATTTTTTTAGTAAACTTATTGATAAAAGTAATAGTAAATTAAGAAAAGTATACTTAATTATTGATTTAATATATAATATAGGACAATTATTAGTGTTTAAATATACTGACTTTTTCATATCTAATATTAATACTATTTTTAAAACAAATATTAATTATTTATATTTGGTTATGCCTATTGGAATTAGTTTTTTTACATTTCAAGCAATAAGTTATATAGTAGATGTTTATAATAAAAAGCATAAAAGTGCTCCCAATCTTATTACTTTTATGACTTATTTATGCTTATTTCCTCAATTGATTGCAGGACCAATAGTTAGATATTCAACAGTAGAAAAAGAACTTCAAACAAGAGTACATTCATTTGCTAAAACTAGTGAAGGTATTAAAAGATTTATAATCGGATTATCAAAAAAAGTTTTACTTGCTAATGTTCTTGGTGAATTTTCTAAATCGTTAGTTACAGAAACAGTTTTATCAGCATGGTTAAAGCCTATAAGTTTTACTCTACAAATATATTTTGATTTTAGTGGATATAGTGATATGGCAATAGGACTAGGATTAATATTTGGATTTAGATTTTTAGAAAATTTTAATTATCCTTTAATTGCAAGTTCCATAACTGATTTTTGGAGAAGATGGCATATATCATTATCTAGTTGGTTTAGAGATTATGTTTATATTCCTTTAGGTGGGAATAGAGTCAGTAAATTAAAATGGATTAGAAATATATTTATTGTGTGGTTTTTAACTGGTTTTTGGCATGGTGCTAGTTGGAATTTTATCATATGGGGACTTTATTTTGGAGTAATACTTGTAATTGAAAAATTATTCTTAGGTAAGTATTTAGAAAAAACTAAAATTGTGAAGTATATCTATACAAGTATAATAATTATAATAAGTTTTTTAATATTTAATACTAATAGTGTAAGTGAAATATTGGTTAGTCTTAAAAATATGTTTATGTTAAATAATATTCCATTTATAAATAGTGAAATATTATATTATCTTAAAAGTTATTTAATTATATTTATAATATCTATAATTGCAGCAACTCCACTTCTTAAAAATATTATAAATAAACTTGAAAAGACAAAATATAAAAAAGTAATTGATGTTTTAGAAGTATTAGC
>CAYTGK010000063.1:0-6326 GCA_964437305.1 uncultured Muribaculaceae bacterium | reverse complement strand
ATAAACTTGAAAAGACAAAATATAAAAAAGTAATTGATGTTTTAGAAGTATTAGCATTAATAATATTACTTACAATTACTACGTCTTACTTAATAGATGAATCATTTAATCCATTTCTATATTTTAGATTTTAGGAGGTTAATATTATATGTTTCTTGAACGAAGTGAAAAGAATGTGAGGTATTATGAAAAATAAATTTTTAGTAATTATATTTATAATTTATATTTTTACTTTTTCAATATTGGGAATAGTTTTAAAAGATGAAGTAGTTAGTATAAGTGAAAGAAGAAAATTAAAAACATTTCCTAATTTTGAATATACAAGTGAATATGTAACTAATTTAGATAAATATTTTTTAGATCATTTCCCATTTCGAGATAATTTTCGTAGTATAAAAGCTATGTTAAATTATAAAATATTTAGAAAGCTTGATAATAATGGTATATATTTAAAAGATAATTATATTTTTAAATCAAATTATCCAACTAATAAAAAATCAATAGATAATTTTATTAATAAAACTAATGAAATTAAAAAAGATTTTAATGTAAATAATAACATTTATATGTTAATTGTTCCTGATAAGAATTATTATTTAAAAGATAAAAACTTTTTACAAATAGATTATAATTATATATATAATGAAATAAACAAATTAAATTTTAATAACATTGATATTAGAAATATAATGAATTTAGATGATTATTATGAAACAGATACACATTGGAAACAAGAAAATTTAAATAAAGTGGTAAAAGAAATAACTAATAAAATGAATTTAAAGTATGAAAATATTAATTATAAAAAGAATATCTATAATAATTTTTATGGAGTATATTATGGAGAATCAGCTATTGATAGAAAACCAGAAAAATTAACTTATTTAACTAATGAAGTAATAGATAAGGCAAAAGTATATTATTTAGAAAATTCTAAATTAAATAAAGTATATGATGAAAATAATTTAAAAGATTTAGATAGTTATGATATTTATTTAGATGGTGCTAGTAGTTATATTGAAATTGATAATGAATATTCTACTAGTGATAAAGAACTTATAATATTTAGAGATTCGTTTGGTAGTAGTTTAGCTCCTTTATTAATAAACTATTATAAAAAAATAACTATCATTGATAATAGATATATAGACAGTGATAATTATTTAAAATATGTTAAGTTTGATAAGCAAGATATTTTATTTGTTTATAGTACACTTATTATAAATACTAGTTATACATTAAAAGGATAAATAAATAGAGAGTTATTAACTCTCTATTTAATAATTTCTGGGATGTTTTGATTGGTTGTAGTAGATTGAGAAGTATTTGGGATAGGTTGGTTTAAATTAGGTAAAGTTGTTGGTTGTTGTAATCCAGAAGTTGGCTGATTTCCTTGAGCTACTATTTGTTGGGGTTGCATATTAGGAGGAGCTATATTAACTGAGGCAGGCTGGGGATTGTTAGCAACAACTTGAGGTTGTTGAATAATTGCTCCTTGATTAACTGCAACTTGATTTGTAACTTGGGGAGCTGAAGTAACAGCTGGCTTTTCCTTTTTTCCTTTTTTCTTTTTTTCTTTTTTCTCATGTTTTGAATTTTTTTTCTCTTCAACGGGAGTAGTTATTACTGGTTGACTTGTACCTAATTTAAATTGCACTTTAGCATATTTTTGTTTAAATAAATAACCAACAATTGCAAATAAAAGAGTAAGGCAGATAAAAGCATAAATGAAATAATGTGTTCCTGTTAATTTATCTCGAATAAAATACAAAAAATCATTCATTAGCTGTATCTCCTTCCTTTTTTAATAATTAATCTTTATTAGCAAAATAATTAGCTGTTCTTACCATTTGATATGAATAACCCATTTCATTATCATACCAAGCAACCACTTTAACTAAATCTCCATCTTCTGTTTCTAAAACATCAGTTGATAATCCATCTACTATAGCTCCATAATTACTGCCAATTACATCACTTGATACAATTGGGTCATATGTTATTTTTATGGTATCATTTTCATGTTTTTCAAACATTTTATTAATATCGTCAATTGTTGCTTTTTTCTTTAATTTTAAAACTAAGTCGACAACGGAACCTGTTGATACAGGAACTCGCATAGCAATTCCTTTCATTCGACCTTTCAAACTTGGAATAACTTCTCCAATTGCTGAGGCTGCACCTGTTGAAGTTGGAACAATATTCATCGCACAAGCCCGTCCTCGTCTAGCTTCAATTCCTTTAGAATGAGCAACATCTAAAGTTACTTGGTCATTAGTATAAGCATGGACAGTTGTCATATAACCAGACTCTATTCCATATTCTTTATCTAAAACATCTAAAACTGGTGCTAAACAATTAGTTGTACAACTTGCTGCTGAAATTATTTCTTCATTTCCAGTTAAAATTTCATTATTAACATTATAAACTACAGTTTTAACGTTTCCTTTACATGGAGCAGAAACTATTATATGTTTAGCACCTGCTTCAATATGAGCTTTAGCTTTATCATAACTAGTAAAATGACCAGTACATTCAAAAACTAAATCTACTCCTAAATCTTTCCATGGTAATAAGCTAGGATCTTTTTCAGCTAATACCTTAATTTTCTTATTTCCAACAATAATATGACCTTCATCAAAAGAAATATCATTTAATCTATAATTTCGATGATTAGTGTCATACTTTAGCAAATAAGCAAGTTGTTTAGAATCAGTTAAATCATTAACTGCTACAACCTCTAAATTAGGGTATTCCTCATTCATAATTCGATAAACTAGTCGTCCTATTCGACCAAATCCATTAATGGCTACTTTCATTTTCATCATTCCTTTCTTTAATTTCTCCATTTTTTATTTATCAAAGTAACTATGTCCTATAAACTCTCTTAAAATTGAATCATTGGGAACTTCATCATTAGGTATTGGTAAGAAGATATCCAAAAGTCTAATAAGTCTTTTAGCGTCTTCATAGTATTCACTATCAGGCTTAACTGTGTAAAGAAGTGGTAAAGCATAAACTTTTAAAATTGGAAACTCATAGACAAGTCCAGTATTTAAAGTAATATCTCCTTCATCTTGATATGGGAAAATATACTTTTCTTCCCCTTCTCGAACACTAGGCCATAAACTTAAAGTTTCTTCTGGAGAATATCCTCTTGTATAGTAATCTCTAACCAATCTTCTAATCAATCTATTATCAGTTGTTGGAATACGATTATCTTTATCAATATTAATTTCGGTTAAAGCTGATAGATAAATTTTCATCTTTCTACTAGATTCAATATTAGAAAGGATTGAAGGATTTAAGCAATGAATACCTTCGATTAATAAAACTTCATTCTTATCAAAATGCATTTCATTATTTTTCTTAAACTCTTTTTTACCTGTTAGAAAATTGAATTCTGGTAGAATTACTTTTTCACCTTTTAATAACTTATCCATAGTTGAATTAAATAAATTAATATCAACAGCTTCTAAGCATTCAAAGTCATATTCTCCATTAGCTTTTTTTGGAGTATTTTCACGTTCTACAAAGAAATTATCCATTGAAATTACTTCTGGTTTTAATCCAAAACTTCTAAGATACATTGATAACTTTTTGGTAGTTGTAGTTTTACCACTTGATGATGGTCCAGCAATTAGGACAAATTTTACTTTTTTATCGCTAGCAATCTTTTTCGCAATATTTAAAAGACGGTTACTGTATAATGTTTCTGTTATTTTAATTAAATCTCCTATTTTTCCAGTTGTAATTATGTTATTTAAATCAACTGAAGTTTCTAAATTCATTAATTTACACATTTCTTTAGAATCTTTAAATACTTCAAATAATTTAGCATGATGTTTATATCTAGGTATTTCTCCTCCACTATAAGTAGTTGGAAATCTTAAAATAAAGCCATCTTCATTTAAATAAGTTAACTTAAATTCGTTTAAACATGAAGTTTCACTTGGCATTAAACTAAACATATAATTATAACTATTACCCATTCTATATAAATTAATATAAGTATTAGTCATATATCCAAGTAATCCAGATTTTTTAAAGTCTCCTATTTCATTAAAATAATCAATAGCATCTTCTCTTAAAATTGTAACTTTATGAATTTTTAGATTATCTTGAACAACTTCATTCATCTTATTTTCAAGGTCATAAACCATTTCTCTTGTTAAATCACAAGTAGCTTCAATATATAAACCTTTATCAGCTGAATGTCGTGTTAATAAATAACCTTTCTTTTTAAATAATTCTTGAAAACAATAATTAACTAAAAAAACTAAACCATTTAAATAAACTCGATTGGCAAAACTTGAAGATAAGTCATAAAATTCAATATAACATGGTTTTGTAATTGTATCATTCAATTCATGATATTCTCCGTCAACTTTTGCAATAATTATCTTATGTAAAAATAATTCATCATACATTTTACTAAGTTCTAATAAAGTAATACCTTTTTTAACTATTGTTTCTTTTTCTTCAACCCACACCTTTATACTTTCTAACATATTATCCTCCAACCATAATAATAGTATATCATGTAAATCTTAAGAAGTAAATTAAAATTGAATTAGAAATTGTAAATTCTTATTTTTAGATAGGATAAATAATTTTTATGTATAATTTAATGCTTCTAACATAACCTATATTATAGGTGATAAGATGAATTTAGTACCAGTAATTATAGATAAAGAAAATAATGGAGAACGTAGTTATGATATTTTTTCTAGGCTACTTAAAGATAGAATTATTTTGTTAAGTGGAGAAATAGATGATAATTTATCAAATATAATTGTTTCTGAACTTTTATATTTAGATTCAATTAATCATGATGATATTAGTTTATATATAAATTCTCCAGGTGGTTCAATTACAGCAGGAATGGCAATTATGGATACTATGAATTTTATTAAAAGTGATGTTTCAACCATTTGTATTGGAATGGCTGCTTCTATGGGGGCGTTCTTACTTTCTTGTGGAGAAAAAGGCAAACGATATATCTTACCAAATGCTGAAGTCATGATTCATCAACCTTTAGGTGGTGTTCAAGGACAAGCTACAGAAATTAAAATTGTTGCTGAAAGAATTTTAAAATTAAAAGAGAAATTAAATATGCTTCTTGCTAAAAATACTGGTAAAAGTATAAAAGAAATAACGAAAGATACTGAACGTGATTATTTTTTGGATAGTAAAGAAGCTCTTGAATATGGATTAGTTGATAAAATACTTGATAAAAGAAAATAGAATTTTATCGCTTAAGTGTTAAGGAATAGATAAGAGATTATTGAAAAATACAATTATATTTAAAAATATTATTTAAAGGAAATATTGATTTTTTAATGTATTTCTAATATAAAAATTAATAGAAAAGTTAAAGTTAAGAAAATAAAAAGAAAAAAATAAAGTTAAGAAAATAAAATGCTAAGTCTTTTTTAGTTATCATTTAGTGAGATAGTAAAAGTTAATATTAGTTAGATTGATTATGTTAAAGAATTATGAATTTTTTGTGAAATGACAAGTAATATCTTGTCATTTTGTGTTAAAAAGTATATAATATGACTATATTAGTATTAAAGGAGGCACTATGAAATTTTATAATACTTTAACAAGAAAGATAGATGAATTTAAGCCTCATCAAGATAATGTTGTTAAAATGTATACTTGTGGACCAACTGTATATCATTTTGCCCATATTGGTAATTTAAGAACTTATATAGAAGAAGATTTATTAGAAAAGACATTAATCTATTTAGGATATAAAGTTGATAGAGTTATGAATATAACGGATGTTGGACATTTAACAAGTGATGCTGATACTGGGGAAGATAAAATGGTAAAAGGAGCTATAAGAGAACATAAATCGGTTTTAGATATAGCTAAGTTTTATACTGAGGCGTTCTTTAAAGATTGTGAAGATTTAAATATTAAAAAACCAGATAAGGTAATTCCAGCAACATCTTTAATTTCCGAATATATAAAAATGATTAGTAAACTAATTGATACTGGGTATGCTTATTTTGCTAATGGTAATGTTTATTTTGACACTTCTAAATTAAAAGATTATTATGTTTTAACGAATCATAAGGAATCAGAGTTAATGATTGGGGTTCGTGATGATGTTATGGAAGATAAAAATAAACGTAATAAAACTGATTTTGTTTTATGGTTTACGAAATCTAAGTTTAAAGACCAAGAATTAAAGTGGGATTCTCCTTGGGGACAAGGGTATCCAGGTTGGCATATTGAGTGTTCTGGTATTTCTATTACATATTTAGGAGAGTATCTTGATATTCATTGTGGTGGTGTTGATAATATTTTTCCAC
>CAYTGK010000062.1:2136-6545 GCA_964437305.1 uncultured Muribaculaceae bacterium | reverse complement strand
AACAAATTACAATTTGTATGAGTAAGGTTATCAAGCAATGATAGTCTTTTTTCTATATTTGAAAAAATTTACCCAAAATTTTTATTCTATAGCATAAATTTTTGTTATTTAAAAAAATAACATAAAAATAAAAATTCTTAAATCTTTGTAAATAAAGAGGAAAATGTTATTTCTAATTTCAAAATGTCCGTTGACTGTCCTCCTAAAACGTGCTAAAAGGTAATATAGGATAATTGTAAGAAGGTACTTTCCTTGTCATTTATTCTATAAAATATTTTCAATATCAAGTTCATTTTTGAACTGATATAAATAATAAAAAATATAAAATTTGAACTTTAAGAGAGATAAATATTCTCCCTTTTTTCATGCCTTTTTTATATATTTTTAGAAAAGAGATGTAATTTTATGTAAAAATTGATATGATTTTTTAGCTGTCTTAATTAAAATATTGATACATTTTGAAAATGCCTTAAACTGTCGGAGACTATTTAGGGATCTGCCCTAACAAGAAAATGGGCGCACCATGCTTGATAGTTTTAATTAAAAAATAGGTCGATTTCAGTAATCCCAAATTTTAACGAAAGGAGTGATTTTTATAGGAAAAATCATATGTCTTTCTTTGTAAGAAACACTCATTTTCTAATCAAGAGCATATTGAAATCGTGAAAAAGATATCATGAAGTAAAAACTAAAAAATGTAATCCAAAGGATTTGCAAATTAGTTTTTTAGAAAAGTATATTGAAGAATTAAAGAACTACAAAGACTCGTTAGAAAAAAGAATTCCTAACTAGTCTTTTTTTGGTGTAATGTCTCTTAAGTTTTAAAAATACAATTAAGAAAGAGGAGATGAATTTTTGATGAAGTTTTGTGTTGAAAACTACGGTAAAGATGGGAATATTCTTAATCCTAAAAAAGTTATTTTGAATTTTGATTTGATATATACATTGGTAAAGAAGTACCTAAAAGAAGTATAAAAAATTTTATATATAAAGCATTTATTTTTTTGTATAAAAATGGTATGATGTAGTTGCAAATTTTTTACAAAAAAGCTTTTATAAAAAAGGAGGAAAAATTATTAAAAATATAAAAGCAGAAGTAAAAAAAATAAAAGCTCTTTATGTTCGTGTATCAACAGATGTTCAAGTTGATGGTTATTCGATAGAAGCACAAACAGAATCATTAATAAATTATATAAAAAGTCAAGGATGGAATGATTATAAAATTTATAACGATCCAGGATTTAGTGGTAAAAATTTAGATAGACCAGCAATACAAGAGTTAATAAAAGATTGTGAAAATGGAAAAATTGATACTGTATTAGTCTTTAAACTTGATAGATTATCTCGTAGTCAAAAAGATACTTTATATTTGATTGAAGAAATATTTGAGGCAAATGATGTTGGTTTTATTTCTATAAGAGAAAGTTTTGATACCACAAGTCCTTTTGGTAAGGCAATGATTGGCATTCTTTCAGTGTTTGCACAATTAGAAAGAGAAACTATTTTAGAAAGAACTAGGATGGGGCTTAAAAAACGAGCAGAGGATGGTTATTGGCGAGGTGGAGGTAAAACTCCTTTTGCCTATGACTATGATAAAAAAACAGGTACTCTTGTTATAAACAAGACGCGAAAAGTAATCTTTGATTTAATGAAAACATTAAGACTTCAAGGATATAGCTATGCCGAATTAGAAAAATTAACAGGTTACGATCAGGCATGGATACAAGGAATTCTTAATGCTAAAACAAACCTTGGTAAAATTCCATATAAAGGAGAAATTTTTGAAGGAAGACATGAAGCTGTAATTACGGAAGAAGAATACGAACAATTACAACAAATTGAGAATTTAAGAAGTAAACATCAACACGCAAGTCATTATTTATTATCGGGTAAAATCTATTGTGGTAAATGTGGAGCTAAATATCGTTATCAAAAATGGGGACAAAGAATTATTTGTTATTGCTATTCTCAGCAAAAAAGTAAGCCAAAGTTAGTAAAAGATCCAAATTGTAATAATTTAAGAATTGATAGTTTTGAAATAGAAGATAATTTTTTAGAACAATTATTTGAAATGTCCTTAGATGAAAATTTATTTAGAAAAACATTTAATTTATCAAAATTAAATTTTGAAGATGAGCTTAATATAAGACTTGATAAAGTGAAAAAAAAGATAGATAACTTAATACAGTTACTATCAGAGAATATTGCGAACGTTGAAGCTAAAGATGAAATTAGAAGATTAACGACCGAAAAAAATGATATACTTAAACAATTAGAACAAATTAAGGAGCAAGAACAAGATAGTAAAACCTATGATCAAATAAAAGATTTGAGTAAAGTATGGAACGATTTAGAATTTCAAGAAAAAAGAAATATAGTAGAACTTCTATTAGATAAAATTATTGTAGATGGTAAAACTTTAAAGATTTATTGGAATGTTAGTGAAAACTAGCATAAAAAATATGTAGGTTTCTCAACTTGTGTCTTTAGTTCCAATTAAATTCATACTAACATTAACTTTGATTGTATTAATAATGTTCTTTCGATTAGCTTGTAAAATAACTTTTCGATAAATATCCCATTTACTTGCTTTCATACTTCGTAAAAGAGTTATATAACTTTGATTAGTATTAGAAAAGAAGGTATATAAATTAATAATGGTAATAAATAAAGAGATTGTTAAACTCATGACAATTATAGAATTAGTACTAGCTCCAACCCAAATAATAATTAGAGGTCCAAGAGCAACTTTAGGTAGAGAATTTAAAATAGTTAAATAAGGATCAAAGACTTTAGCTAAAAAATCATTCGACCATAAGAGACTAGCAATTAAGAAACCAATTCCAAAAGAAAGTAGACAACTAATTAAAAGTTCATATAAAGTAACTAAAATATGATTAACAAAGTTATTAGCACTTATTAAATTACCTATAGTTGAAATTATAGAACTAGGTGATGAGAAAAGAAAAGTATTAATAATATTAAAACGGGCAAGCAATTCCCAAATTAAAAATAAAATTAAAATAATACTTAATTGAGTAATGTAAATTAGACGTTTTCTTAACTTTTCTTTCTTTAAGAATTTTTCATGCTCAGGACTATAAGTGGACATCTAAATCCCTCCATATCTTATCATAATATATATTAAATTCTGGAGCTTTACGATTATCAATAGGTAATCCTTTGTTAGTTAAATTTATATTATATATTCTTTTGATTTTACAAGGCCTTTTGGAAAGTACGACAACTCTATCTGCCATAGAAATCGCTTCTGCAATATCATGAGTTATAATTAAAACAGTTTTACCTTCTTCTTTAATTATTTTATATAAATCATTTGATAAAGCAAGTCTAGTTTGATAATCAAGAGCACTATAAGGTTCATCTAAAAGTAAAATATCAGGGTTTGTTGCAAGTGTCCTTATAAGTGCAACTCTTTGACGCATTCCTCCTGATAAATTATCAGGATATTTATCTTTAAAATCATGAAGTCCATATTTATCAAGCATATCAGAAACTTTCTTAATATTTTCTTTAGTTTTAGTTTTACTTATTTCAAGTCCTATTAAAGCATTATCAAGAATTGTCCTCCAAGGCATTAAACTATCTGTTTGCAACATATATCCAAGCTTTTTTCTTCCATTAAATAAAATACTACCACTACTTTTATCTTCAAGACCAGCAAGAATTCCTAAAAAAGTTGATTTTCCACATCCTGAAGGGCCAACAAAAGCTATTATTTCTTTATCTTTAATATCAATATTTAAATCATCAATAGCAACAGTTTCACCATTTTTATCATGATATGTTTTTTTTAAATTTTTAATTGATAATATATTTTCTTGCATATCATTTCCTCCATCTAAAAGTAGTTTATGAATTACCTATTAATTTGCTTAGTTATATATAATGCTTTAATTATAAATTTTGTATATAGAAGTTTACTTTACATTTAAAAATTAATTTTGAATTAAAAATACAAATTATTGTTTAAGAAAAAAATTTTTTGTGATAATATTATGTATAGAGTAGTGGTAAATATGAAAAAGAAAATAATTAGTTTTTTAGCTATTATATTATTAAGTTTAGGATTAATTTATGTACCAATAAAATTAGTAAATGCTGATTCTGGTTGGGATTCGGATTATGATTCAGGTTCATCAGGCTCAGACTATGATTTTGGTTCAAGTTGGGATTCAGATTATGATTCAGACTCGGATTATGGTTCATATTCAGATTATGATTCAGATGTTAACTTTCGGGATGCTGTTTTATTTTTTGCTTTCATGTTTGGCTCATTATTTTTAATGATGTTTATTTTAGATAATTGGGAAAAGGCTAAAAGAAGAAGGGGAAATTTAGTAGGAAATAATTATCATGATATTGATGTAAATAAAATAACAAGTATT
>CAYTGK010000062.1:0-2036 GCA_964437305.1 uncultured Muribaculaceae bacterium | reverse complement strand
AAATTTAGTAGGAAATAATTATCATGATATTGATGTAAATAAAATAACAAGTATTGATCCTAATCTTAATGTAGTAGAATTTAAACAAAAAGCTTTTAATATATATAAAGATATTCAAATAGCTTGGATGAATTTTGATACTGATACTATAAGAAAATTAACAACTGATGAGATATATAATATGTATAGTAGTCAATTAGAAACATTAAAGTTAAAAAAACAGAAAAATATTATGAAAGATATATCCCTTTTAGATATTAAGATTATTGATATTCAAAAAGAAAATGATGTTATTACTCTAAGTGTATATATGAAAGTTAGATGTTATGATTATGTTATTAAAGAAGAAACTAGTGAAGTTGTAAGAGGAAACGATAAAAATATGATTATTATTGAATATGTTATTTCTTTTGTTAAATCAGCATCTAACGATAAAAAAATAGAAAAATGTCCTAACTGTGGTGCTCCTGTTGATATTGTATCTTCAGCTATATGTCCATATTGTGATAGTGTATTAGTTAAAACTTCCAGTGATTATGTTATGAGTAAAAAGACGACAGTTGGTCAGTCAATAGATAGGTAGGTGAACAATAAAATGGATGAATTTAATGAGGCAATGTTTAAAACTAAAGTTGATAATATTTTTGTCAAATTATATACTTCAATTATGAAAGGAAATCTCGATGATGTAAAACATTTTCTAAGTACGTCAGTCTATGAAAAATTTAATAACTATGTTAATCAGTTATCAAGTAGTGGTAAGAGAAATATGTATGATGAATTAAATGTTAAAGATACTAAAATTATTAAGAGAACTATAACTTCTGAAAAAGAGATTGTTGAAGTTGAACTAATATCTAGATATATGGATTATATAATTGATATTAATACGGGGAATGTATTATCAGGAGATGATACAAGAAGAGTTGAAAAGAGAAATATCTTAACGTTTGAAAAAAAATTAGATACTAAAGATTCAACTATTGTTCGAAAGTGTCCAGGATGTGGTGCAAGTATTAGTGTTAATACTTCAGGTAAATGTGAATATTGTGGCAGTATCTTTAATCAAAGTGATTATGATTATATTTTAACATCAATTGTTACAAATTAATTTGAAAAAATCGTAAGATATAGTATAATGGAAATATAAATATATAAGAGGAGGAAAAAATTATGGGATTAATAAAAGCAGCGACATCTAGTACGTCTTCTGTATTAGGTGATCAATTTAAAGAATTTGTAACTTGTCCAGAAATGAATAATACTATTTTAGTTCAAAGAGGACAAGTTAATCATGGAAAGGGTAATAGAAAACCATCGGAGTCAGTTATAACTAATGGAAGTATTATTGTTGTTCCTGAAAGTACGGCGATGATGGTAGTTGAAAATGGAAAAATACTTGAATTTTCGGCAGAAGCTGGAACTTATACTTTTGATAAAGGAGCAGAACCTAGTGTTTTCTATGGTGGTTTTGGTAAAGGCTTATTAGATAGTATCAAAAGAATTGGTAGTCGTACTTCTTTTGGTGGGCAAGCAACAACGGATGATAGGGTTTATTATGTTAATTTACTTACTTTAACAGGAAATAAATTTGGCTCACCTCAACCTAAAAAGATAACTGATGATAAATATGGTATGCTTGAAGTTACTTTCTTTGGAGAATATGCTATTAAAGTTGATGACCCTGCTGTTTTAATAGCCAATGTTGTTGGCTCTAATGCCAAAGACACCATTTTATTTTCAGATATCTTGGAAGATCAATTTAAGAGTAAATTTGTTGAAAAATTGACACAAGCTATAACTATTGTTATGCGTAAACACAAAATACCATTTGGAGATATTGGTATGTATGGAACGGATATTTCTAATGAAATGAATAATCTTCTTGACAGTGATTTAGTTTCTAAATATGGTATAAAAATTTCTGATATTGCTATTGCTGATATCAATTTAACTGATGAATCTATGAAAAGAGTATCCAAAATTGATGATGCAACTATTTTTTCAGATAGTAGATTACAAAGTGGACTTATGGC
>CAYTGK010000061.1:0-6551 GCA_964437305.1 uncultured Muribaculaceae bacterium | reverse complement strand
TAAATGGTTATTATTATCCTTATTCTAATCAAGCTATAAGTGTTTATAATGCTTTAGTTAGAACAATTCAAAACTTAAATGTTAAAGTTAAGATAGATACTATGGTTTCTAAAATTGAAAAAAAAGATAAATTTATCTTAACTACAAATAAAGGAATAGTTGTTGCTGATAAAGTTATTATAGCAACTGGTGGTAAAACTTATACTAAAACGGGAAGTGATGGAAATGGTTATAATCTTGTTAAGAGATTAGGACATAAAATTAATTATCCTTTACCTGCTCTTACTAAGTTAAAAAGTGATATGAAGATATACAAAGACTTAAAGGGAGTAAGAAGTGATGTTATTTTAACTTTAATTGAAAATAATAAAAAAGTAAAACAAGAACAAGGAGAATTAATGTTTACAGAAGATGGTATAAGTGGTATTTGTACTTTTAATTTAAGTGGGATAGTGTCTCGTGGATTAAAAGAAAATAAACAAGAAAAGATATTAATTAATTTCATGCCTTGGTTTAAAGGAAATATTAAAGATTTAATTAAATGGTTAGATACTCAAGCTAAAACTTTAAATAATTATTCTTTAAGTGAAATATTAGAAGGATTTTTGAATTATAAAATTGTTAATGTTATTTTAAAGATGTTAAAAATTGATAATTGTAAATGGGATAATGTTTCTAAAGAAGAAGTTGCAAAATTGTTAATTAGTTTTCCTTTTATTCCCAAAGAAACTGGAAATTTTGAAGAAGCTCAAGTTACAACAGGAGGAGTACCATTAGAAGAAATTAATATAAAGACTATGGAGTCTTTAAAAATTAAAGGTTTATATTTGATTGGAGAAATTTTAGATGTTGATGGTATATGTGGAGGTTATAATATTGGATTTGCAATTATGTCGGGTTTAACAGTAGGAAGTGATTTAAATGCTTAAAGTAAGACAAATAAAAATATCGCCAATTGAAGATAGTCTTGCAAAAAGAATTGAGACATTAAGTCAGATTTTAAAAATAAAACCAAGTGATATTTTAAAAATTGAAATAAGTAAAAAATCAATTGATGCTAGAGATAAAGAAAATATTTATTTTGTCTATGAATTTAATCTTCAAGTTAATGATGAAGAGAAAGTTTTAAAAAAAGTAAAGAGTAAGTATATTTTTTCCTATCAAGAAGAATTTTTTAAAATTACAAGAGGAAATAATAAATTAAAGTCTCGAATAATCATTGTTGGAAGTGGTCCAGCTGGGTTATTTGCTGGTTATTTGTTAGCTCAATACGGTTATAAACCTTTAATTATTGAAAGAGGTAAAAAAATTGAAGAAAGAATTGTTGATGTTGAAAAATATTGGGAAGATGGAACTTTAAATCTTGAAAGTAATGTGCAATTTGGAGAAGGGGGAGCAGGAACTTTTTCTGATGGTAAACTTAATACTTTAATTAAAGATAAAGATAAGTTAAAGAAAAAAGTTTTGGAAATATTTGTAGAAAATGGAGCACCAGAAGAAATTTTATATTTACAAAATCCCCATATTGGAACTGATTTATTAAGAATAGTTATTAAGAATATGCGAGAAAATATTTTTAAAATGGGAGGTGAAATTCGTTATCAAACAAAGTTAACTAATTTAATGGTTGAAAATAATAGTTTAGTTGGAATAGAAGTTAACTATCAAGAGAAAATTCTTTGTCAACACTTAATTTTAGCTATAGGTCATAGTGCAAGAGATACAATTGATATGCTACTTCAAAATAAGTTAGAGATGACATCAAAACCATTTGCTGTTGGCGTTCGAGTTATGCATCAAGCTGATATGATTAATGAAAATCAATATGGAAAGTTTAAAGATATTCTAGGAAGTGCAAGCTATAAATTGACTTATACGACTAAAAAAGGACGGGGAGTTTATTCATTTTGTATGTGTTCTGGAGGGTATGTTGTTGCATCAGCAAGTGAAAAGTATAGGTTAGTTATAAATGGAATGAGTAATTATAAACGAGATACCATAACTTCTAATAGTGCCATTGTTGTAACTGTTTCGCAGTCTGATTTTGGAGATGGGATATTAGATGGAGTTAAATTTCAAAGAGACTTAGAAGCCAAAGCTTATAAACTTGGAAATGGCAATATTCCCCTTCAATTGTGGAAAGATTTTTTAGCTAATAGAAAATCAACTGAATTAGGAAGTATTAAACCAATTACTAAAGGTAAATATGTGTTAGCTAATTTAAGAGAAATGCTTCCACCTTTTATCATTGAAGCTTTAATTGAAGCTATGCCAAATTTTGCTAAGAAAATTAAAGGCTTTGCTAATTCGGATGTAATTTTAGCTGGAATTGAAACAAGAACTTCATCACCGATTAAAATTATGAGAAATGCAAGTTTTGAAGCGAATATTAAAGGAATTTATCCAAGTGGTGAAGGAGCAGGTTATGCAGGTGGTATCACTTCATCAGCGATTGATGGGTTAAAGATTGCTAAATTTTTAATTGAAAAATATAGACTAGATAAATAAAGAAAATTATACAATAGAAAAATAAAGGAGGAAGTATGACAAAAAAGAAACGAATAAAGAAAATTTTATTAACTATTTTATTAATAATTGCTTCCATTTCTTTAATTTATTCAGTTGTTGATATCTATAAATGGTATAAAGACTCTAAAAAAATAAAAAATTTAACTCAAGAAATTGATAACGTTATAGATATTTCAGAAACAGAAGAAGATTTTGAAGTTGTTGAGAAAATAGAATCTTTAGAAAGTGATCCATATTGGGATTATTTAAAAGTTAATTTATTAGATGTTAATTTAAAAGACTTAAAGAAAATAAATTCAGAAACAGTTGGCTTTTTACAAGTTAAGGGAACAAATATAAATTATCCCTTTGTCCAAACTAACAATAATTCTTATTATTTAGCTCATGCCTTTGATAAATCTTATAATGAAGCTGGTTGGGTTTTCTTAGATTATCGAAATGATATTAAATCTTTAGATAAAAACACAATTATTTATGCTCATGGTCGAGCAGATAGAAGTATGTTTGGAAGTTTAAAAGATGTATTAAATAAAAATTGGTATAATAATTTAAATAATCATCTAATAAGACTATCAACTGATAATAAAAATACCTTATGGCAAATTTTTAGTGTTTATCATATTAAGACTACTAATGATTACATTAAAGTTGATTTTAAGAATGATATGGAATTTGAGAATTTTCTAACGATGTTAAAAAATAGAAGTGTTTATAAATTTAATACTAATGTTACAAAAGATGATAATATTTTAACTCTTTCAACTTGTTACAATAGTAAAGAAAAGATGGTAGTTCATGCTAAACTAATAAAATATCAAGGTAAATAGTTTGCTATTAAAAGTTGTAGATTGAAAAATTTAAATTACTTGTAAATTAGTTAAATATTTTTATAATTTATTATATAATATAAAATATATTAGGAGGCAGTTATGGCTAATATAAATGATTATTTAAGATGGCGTGGGGACATTAGAATAACTAAAGAACATCCATTTAATGAAATAGATAGCATGATTTTAGCAAGATTTTCTTATATGCTTTTTATGAAGATTAATATGAAAAGAATTGAGACTATTGGAGATATATCAAACAAAATGAAAGATTTCAAAGATGCAGATTTCTTTTATAATGGTGATAAAGAAATGATTACAAGTTTAGGAGAAAGTAAGCGTTTTAAAGATTTAAAAGTAACAGATTATATAGAAAATAATAATAAAAATATTGAAAAACAGTTTGGTGCTATTACTATTCATATTTCAACTAGAGAATTATATATATCTTTTATTGGAACTGATAGATCAATCTTTGGCTGGAAAGAAGATTTTAATATGGGATTTATGGATAATGTTCCATGTCAAATTGCTGGGCGTGATTATGCTTATAAAATATCTTTAAAATATCCTCATAAAAAAATTAGGATGGGAGGTCATTCAAAAGGAGGAAATGTTGCAATTTATGCTGCAATAACTAATCCTATAAAATTTCAAAATAAAATTATAAAAGTTTATAATTATGATGGACCAGGTTTTAGTAAAGATATTATTAATAAATATGGAAATGAAAATATTCTTGCCAAAATAGAAACTTATATACCACAAAATTCAATTGTTGGAAGAATATTATATCATAAAGAAAAAACAACGATTGTTTTAAGTATTGAAAAAGGCATTTTTCAACATGATATTTTTTCTTGGCAAGTATTTAAAGAAGATTTAATTAGAATTGCTAAGAATACGGAATCAAGTGAAAATTTTGATAAAACTTTAAGCAATTGGTTAGAAAATACAACTACGGAACAAAGAAAAATTTTTGTTGATGTAATATTTGAATTATTCTATTCAACAAATGTTGATACGTTTGAGGAAATTATCAGTGATTTAAGAGGTAATATTCCTAAAATGTTGAAAAAATATGGAGAAATTTCAAAGAATGATAAAAAAGTTTTAACTGATATGATTGTAAAATTAGTTAAAGCAAATATAAATGTTATTAAAGATACAAATTTTAAGAAGATTATCAATAAAAAAGATGAGTATATTAATTTAGGTAAAATGAAAATAAACAAGTTGAATAAGAAATATTTAAATCATTTTAAGAAAGGGAATGATATAAATGAATAAATTAGTTACGTATTTTTTATTGTTTATTATGTATGCTTTTTTAGGATGGATAATGGAAGTTACAGTAACGTTTATAAAAAGTCATAAGTTTGTTAATCGAGGGTTCTTAATTGGTCCTTATTGTCCTATTTATGGTTGGGGTTGCTTATTAATTATTCTTTTACTTGATAGATATAAAAGTCATCCTGTTATTTTATTTATAATGGCAATTGTTATTTGTTCAATTCTAGAATATGTAACAAGTTTAGTAATGGAAAAACTTTTTAATGCTAGATGGTGGGATTATAGTGATAAAAAATTTAATATCAATGGACGTATTTGTTTAGAAACTATGATCCCATTTGGTATACTTGGAACTTTAATTACTTATGTTATTAATCCTTTTTTTGAAAAGATTTTATTAAGGCTTCCTATTTGGCTTTTATATACATTAGCTATTTTGATATTTGTTATTTTTGTAATTGATAATATTATTTCCTTTAATATAGTTACAAATTTAAAACAAGAAATCAAGAAAGCTGAGCGTGATCAAACAGAAGAAATAACTAAAAAGATTAAGACTACTTTGTCGAGAAGAAGTATTTTACATAAACGTTTAATTAATGCTTTTCCACATATTAAAACGAGAAAAGAATTTTTGAAAGATATACAAAAACGAATTGAAAAAAATATTGAAAAACTTGAAAAAATGTCCCAAAAATGAAAAATAGAAAGCAAAAAGATGTACATTTTGGTAGAAATGATATATAATTAATTTATGTTAGGATATATAGTAGGTGTTTATGAAAAAAGTTTTAGTAATTTTCTTATTATTTAGTTTATGGTTACCAGTTCATGCCGATGTAAATTTTAAAAGTACTAGTATTACTGGTAATGAAAAGGTAAAAGTTGGAGATAAGTTTAAACTTTCTTTTGAAATAGATTTTACGGGGTTAGATAAAACAAGTAATACGTCATTAGGGATAGTTGGAATTGATTTTGGACTTGATTATGATGATAGTATTTTAGATATTGTGGGTATTTCTTCCGATGGTTCTTTTGATTCAGAGGTTTATCAAGATGAAGAATTAAATGGATATGGTGTTATAAGTGTAATTAGTGATAATATTCCAAGCCGTTTTACTTGTGCTAATTCTATTCTTTATTGTGATAATTATAAAGTTGATATAACTTTTTATGTAAAAAATGCTAAAGAATTAGATACAAGCATTAGTATAGGAAATATTCTTGTTGGTTTAGTTAAACTTGAAGATTTAAATGAAGATTTTAAAGAATCTGATATTAAATTTTTAGAAGGTAAAGGAGATGCCTATCACCGTATAATAATTCAAGAAACTAATACGAAAGTTACTCCACCAAAGAGTATTGTTGAAAGTTCCAAACCTGATATTGATTTACAAGGTACTATTTCAAAAATGGAAACAGAAACTAAAACTAAACCTAAGAATACTGATGAGTCAACTAATAATAAGTTGAAATCTTTAGAAATAACAGGGTATGATTTAAACTTTAAAAGTGATGAAAAGTTTTATGATATTATAATTGAAAATGATGTTAATTCTTTAGATATAAAAGTAGAAACTTTAGATAATAAAGCAACTTATAAAATAATTGGAGCTGATGATTTAAAGAATAATAATCATAAAGTTGTTATTGAAGTAACAGCTGAAAGTGGAGATAAAACTAAATATACAATAAGTGCTAAAACGAAAGAAATGCTTGCTGAGACTGATAAAGAAGAAGTAAAGAAAGAGAAGTTTAAGTTAGAAAAGAAATATTTAATTATTGGTGGTATAGTTTTAGGAAGTTTTATTTTAATCTCTTTAATAGTATTTATAATTATTAAAATTCGAGATAGAAAGCTTGAAAAAGGATTAAAAGATTTATGAAAAATATAATATT
>CAYTGK010000060.1:0-6553 GCA_964437305.1 uncultured Muribaculaceae bacterium | reverse complement strand
TTTTAAGTTTATTTGTTTTTAATTAACAAAAATTTAGTAAAATAATATAACTGTTAACAATAAATAAAACTTTGACATATTTTTATATTTATTTTAATTGTTATAGTAATACTGTACTTTAAATATTATAACCAAAGCCAATATTCATTTTGTATCTATTTATATCAATTTATTAAATGTCATAACATATAACTTTTTATAAAAATGTCTAAAAAGATTATATCATAGCTAGATAGTTTTCACAATCAATTATAAAAAAACATTTTTATTTTTAAATATAGATTATTAAGTTAAAGATATACTAGTAGAAATATTTATTAAAAAGTTTAAAGTTACAATATTTAAGAATTTTTAATGTTTTATTTTTTTTAGTTATCTTATAATATCAATAATAGAGCTATATAATTGTATATATTTTATGAATAATAGAATAGTTAAAAATTAATTGCAAAAAGCTTTCATTTGTGATATATTATTACAAAGAAGTCAGGTGATTAGATGAAAATACCAAATTACGAAAAAGCAAGAAGTAGAGGTCATGATGAGGTTTTGGTTCGTGACTTTGAATTAAATAATGAATATAAACAAATTGGTTTAAATAAAAAGTTTTATTTGAAAACTTATGGTTGTCAAATGAATGAACATGATAGTGAAAACATCAAAGGTATGCTTAAAGCTATGAATTTTAAAGAAACTGATGAGATAGAAGATGCAGATTTTATTTTACTTAATACTTGTTCAATTAGAGAAAATGCTCATAATAAAGCTTTTGGAATGTTAGGTCGGATAAAACACTTAAAAAAAATGAAACCTGATATTATTGTTGCATTATGTGGTTGTATGGCTCAAGAGGTTGGAGTTGTTGAAGAAATATTAAAGAAATATAAATTTGTTAATTTTGTTTTTGGAACTCACAATCTTGATGATTTACCAAGATTACTTGAAAATAGTTTTAAAAATTCTAAACTTAATATAGAAGTATATAGTAAAGAAGGAGATATTGTTGAAAATATTCCAGTATCACGGGCTAGTAAATATAAAGCATATGTTAATATTATTTATGGGTGTGATAAATTTTGTACTTATTGTATAGTTCCTTATACACGAGGTAAACAAAGAAGTCGAAGACGTGAAGATATTATTAAAGAAGTAAAAGAATTAGTTCGGGAAGGCTATCAAGAGGTAATGCTTTTAGGGCAAAATGTTAATGCCTATGGTAAAGATTTGTATACTGATTATGAACTTTCTGATTTATTAGTTGATGTTGCTAAAACGAATATACCAAGAATTAGGTTTATAACTAGTCATCCTTGGGATTTTTCTGATAAGTTAGTAGACGTTATTAAAAATTATGATAATATTTTAAATTTTGTTCATTTGCCTGTCCAATCTGGAAGTAATAAAATTTTAAAATTAATGGGAAGGCGTTATACAAGAGAAACCTATAAAGAATTATATGATAAATTAAGACATATTGATAATATTAGTATTACAACGGATATTATTGTAGGATTTCCAGGTGAAACAGAAGAAGATTTTCTTGATACTTTAGATTTAGTAAATTATTGTAAATTTGACAGTGCTTTTACATTTATCTATTCACCAAGAGAGAATACTCCAGCAAGTAAACTAGAAGACAAAGTACCTATGGAAGAAAAGGAGCAAAGACTATATAGATTAAATGAAATTATTAATAAATACTCTAAAGAATCTAATGTCAAGATGTTAAACAAAGTTTACAGTATTTTAGTTGAAGGTTACAGTAATAAAGAAGGAATGCTTTTTGGTTATACTGAAACTAATAAATTAGTAAATTTTAATGGTGATGATAGTATAATTGGTAAAATTGTTAAGGTTAAAATATTAGATGCCAAAAGTTTTAGTCTAGATGGTGAGTTAGTTGAATAAGGAAGAAATATTAGATAAAGTTCAAGAGATTGTTGAATTTATCAAAAAAAGTCCAGAATATAAAAATTATGAATTAGCTAAAGAGTTATTAGAACAAGATAAGGAACTTACTAAGTTAATTTCTGATATTAAAAAATATCAAAAAGAAATAGTTAGAGGAGTAGGAAATAAACGTGAGCTTGAAGATGCCATTGCTAAAAATTTAGAAATATTAAATAATTCTCCTTTATATCTAGAATATAGTAATAATTTAGAAGATGTTAATAATATGTTAACAATTTTTGAAAATAAAATAAATAAATATTTTGAAGATGTATTTAATTAGGTGGTTTATGAGTGAAAATTTACATAAAGTATTAAAATTAGAAGATAAGTTAGCCTCTTTCATAGAAGATGGAATTAATACAACAGATACGAAATGTGAGGAAGTTGTCTTGCAAATTGCAAAACTTCTTGATAAAATTGATAATAATGAATTACTTTATTTACTTGATGATGAAAATTGTATTAATAATGTGATTGATATAACAGCTTATTTTAAGAAGTATAAGTTAAATAAAAAAGAAATAAAAGAAAATAATACTTTTATTGAAGAGTTTAAAAAATTAAGTTCATTTGTTGAAGATGTAAGAGAAAAATCAGTATGTGAAGAAGAATATTTATACATTTGTTATAAATGTGATGTTGATAAGGTTGCAACATATTTACTTAACAATATGTCTAATGAAGATATTATGAGTCTAGCTAATGAATCTGATGATTGGAATTATAAATTATTTTTATTTGAAAATTTAAAAGAAAAAAAATAATTTTCTTTTTTGTCCTCATAGTATAAAGGATAGTACGGATCCCTCCTAAGGATTAAATGTAGGTTCGATTCCTACTGGGGACGCCATATTGTGTATATATAGAACTGAAATTTAATCAGTTCTTTTTTAGCTATAAATGTTTTAATCTTTTAAGTTTTATATTAATATCTTTTTAACAAAACTTTTCTATTATTATATCTACAATTCTTTGACTTGCTAATCCATCTCCATATGGATTAGATGCATGACTCATACTATCATATACTTTTTGATTTGTAAGTAATTCTTTGGTAAGTTTATATATTTCTTCTTCATTAGTTCCAGCTAATTTTAATGTTCCTGCCTCTATTCCTTCAGGTCTTTCCGTGGTATCTCTTAATACCAATACTGGTTTACCTAAAGAAGGAGCTTCTTCTTGAATACCACCACTATCAGTTAAAATAATATAACTTTTATTTAGAAAATTATGAAAATCTATTACTTCCAATGGTTCAATTATTTTTACTTTATCAGAATTTCCTAATACCTCGTTAGCTATAGTTCTTATTTTAGGATTCATATGAATTGGATAAACAACTTTAACATCATCAAATTCATCTACTATTCTTTTAATGGCTCTAAATATATGATACATAGGCTCACCTAAATTTTCTCTCCTGTGTGCTGTTAAAAGAATCATTCTATTTTTACCTATCCAATCGAATATTTCATTATGATAATTCTCTTTTATAGTCGTTTTCATGGCATCTATAGCAGTATTCCCAGTTATAAATATATTATCCTTATTTTTACCTTCCCTTATTAAATTTTGAGCACTTAACTTCGTTGGAGCAAAATGTATATCTGCCATACAACTAACCATTTGCCTATTCATTTCTTCTGGATATGGAGAATATTTATTCCAAGTCCTAAGCCCAGCTTCAATATGTCCAATAGGTATATGATTATAAAATGCTGATAATGCACCTGCAAATGTTGTTGTAGTATCTCCATGAACTAATATTATATCAGGCTTTTCTTTTTTAATTATTTCATCTAGTCCATTTAATACATTAGTTGTAATACATTGCAAAGTCTGCCCATTTTTCATAATATTTAAATCATAGTTTGGTTTAATATTAAATGCTTTTAAAACTTGATCTAACATTTGTCTATGCTGAGCAGTTACACATACAATCGTTTTAATTTCTTTTTTTAACTTTAATTTCTTTATTATTGGTGCCATTTTAATAGCTTCTGGTCTTGTACCAAAAATTGTCATAACTTTGATCATTTTTTACCTCTTTCCATTTATAAAATAACATATCATGGTTTTATAAATATGAAAATCTATTGATTTATTTTAATTCAATTATTTTATTTTTCTAATTTGAAATATGAATTTAATATTGCTATCATAAAATCGTTTTAATCTTTTAGGCTCTTTTATAATTCTATATAACCATTCTAAATTTAGTTTTTGAAATATTTTAGGAGCACGTTTTTTATATCCACTCATAACATCAAATGCTCCACCTACTCCAACAAATATTCCTTTTTTAAATTTATCTAAATATTTATATATTAATTTTTCTTGTTCAGGAATACCAAGAGCTACTAAAATAATATCTGGTTCTTGTTTTATTATATCTTTGAAAATTTTATCTCTATTTTCTTCATATCCATTTTTAGCTCCTACTATTTTTAAATTCGGATAAGTGTTAGCAATAACTTCACAAAGTGCAGTTATTACTTCTTCTTTAGCTCCAAATAAATATATTGTTTTTTTAAACTTATTTCCTAATTCTAATAATTTATTAGCAATATCTATCCCTGGTATTCTTTCTTTAATATCATAATTTAACATTTTTGAAGCTTTTACTATTCCTATTCCATCAGGAACTATAGTAGTATTTTTATCTAATAATAATCTATTCATTTCCTCATCTTCACTTGCTTTCATAAATGTCTCAGGATTAGCTGTAACTATGAATTGTTTTTGATTATTCTTTATATTAAATTCTAATATTTTATAAAAATCATTAGAAGATTTATTATATAACTTAGAAAAATATTCTTTCATATTATAATCACTCCAGACTTTTAATATTATTTTCTATTTTTTATAGTTAATTTATCAAAAGTACTAAACCTTTTAAATAATTATATCATATGATTAAAATTTAATATATAGATTTTTTAAGAATATCTTCTAGTATATTTAAAAAGAACTAAGTTTACTTAACAAACCTAGTTCCTAATACCTTTTCTTTATCATTAGAAATACTATTACCTATTAAAGCAAAATATTCATTATCTAATGCTAAAGCTTCTTCTTTCGTACATTCTTTTTCTTCCCCTAAAAATTCATAATATACTTGCAATATTTCTTTATAACTTGGATAACGTTTAACTAAAGTTACATATAAAGTTTTCTTTAAATCAGCCATTTTAGTAGGTACTAAAAAAAGACAATAAGCTATACCAATTTTTGATATAAAATAAATACTATTACCATCATTAAATTCAGAATTTAAACATTCATAAATCTTTTCATTCATTTCCTCACTTATTTTTAAATTAGAAAAATCACTTATCTTTAATAAATTTATTAATATACTTAATATATTCTTATTTATAAATTTACTATCATTTACTGCTTTTTCTAGGTATCCAAGACTACCTACTTCTTCCCATAAAATAATAAGTTGTTCTTTATCAAGAGATGATGCAATATCAAAGAAACCAAACGTCTCATTATTTTCAATCATATATTCTAATAACCCTATTAAAAATGTCTCTTTATTTTCTTCTTCAAAATTTTCCAAATACCCCATCACAGTAACATTATCATTCTTATATCTAGAATAAAATAATTCATATTTACCATTTATATCATTATTGAAATCGAAATCAGAATCTAAACACTTATAAATATCTTTTTTTATTTTAGCATTTATACCATCAAGATTAAAAAAGTAATAACCATTTTCCTTTAATAAATTTACTACCATATTTGCTATTTTCTTATTTACAATCTTAATATCATTTATTGCATATATCAAGTAATCTATATGATATTTAAAATTTATATCTCCCCATAATTTATTACATTGTTCTTTATTAAGATATGATAAAATATTAAAAAAGCCAAAAGTTATATTACTATCAATCATATACTCTAATAAACCTATTAAAAATGTTCCATCATTCTCTTTATCTTTTAAATTTTCCAAATATTCTAATACAGAATCATCTTTAATTATATACATATTATAAAATAATTCATATTTATCTTTAATATCATTACTATTATAATCTAAACACTTATAAATTCTCTTTTTCATTTTCTTACTTATTTTAAAAGTAGAATAGTCATACCCACTTATTTTTGATAAGACAATTATCATACTTAAGGGGTTGCTCCACTTCCAATGAAAATAACAATTATTACTCTGTCTTTCTTCTATATTTATTGCTTTTTCTAAATATTCAGGATTACCTACTTCTTTCCATAATTTATAAAATTTTTCTCTATTAAGATAACTTGCAATCAAAAAAAAGTCATAAGTATAATCATTTTTAATCATATACTTTAATAAACCTATTAAAAAAGTTTCCCTACTTTCTTTGTTTTTAAAATTTTCTTTATGAATAACATTATTTCTTAAAATAAACATATCATAAAATAATTCATATTCATTTAGCATAAATATCTCCTACTTTCCTATTTAGTATATTTATAATACCTATAAATTTCAAGTAAATTTACGAAATTAGACATAAAGAAAAGGACTATTTCTAATCCTTATTTATTTTGCATCATATTTAATAAATTAATTTTAAACATATCCTTT
>CAYTGK010000059.1:0-6586 GCA_964437305.1 uncultured Muribaculaceae bacterium | reverse complement strand
CTTATCTATTTCTAAAATCATTTTTTTTAATTCAACTTGATATTTTTCAATTTCTGTATCACTTGCTGAAAGTCTTGCTAAATCAAGAACGTGTAATACTTCTTCTTTTGATAATTTATCTTGCATATTATTCCTCCAAATCTATATGTATTATATAATAAACCATTTTAAATTACAAGAAATATTTAAAGAAAACTATTCCTCAGTAATTTTTATATCTTTTTATCTTGGATATTCTATAATAACTATATCATTTTACTCTTCTAATAACATTTATAAATAAATTTTTCTATTCAAAATCTTTTAAAACCTCATTTAATTCTTCTAAATCTGTATCTTCCTTCTCTATCTTTTGATCAAACCAAACTGGTAAGTTGGAATCTTCTTCTTTATTTTTAGAGGATACTTTATTATAATCATTCTTAAATACGGTTTTCTTTAATTTCTTATGTTCTTTTCTTGCTACTTCCATAGCATCAACGACTGTCTCTACTTTTAATCTTTTCCATTGTCCAGCTATTGTCTCAACATAACTTTTATTTAACTTTTTATTATTAACTTTTAAAACATAATCAATTAAAACATTAATAACTCCTGGATTTATTTTTTGTTCTTGCATTAAATTTTCAATTAACTTCTTATCACTATTCGTAGGTTCAACGTTACCATAACTTTTTCTTAAAAAATCATAAGGAGTTGTATTTTCAAACATATAAATTAATCTAGCCATTTTAGAATCAGAACCCAGTGGTGTTTTTAAATATTCTGGTTGTTTATTATAAATTAAAGTTGGAAGTCTTCCATTATTTTCAAATTGAAAGTGATTACGAGCACTTTTACTCAACTCATTTTTATCAATTAAACCACGTTCATTCAATGAATTACGAACTAACCCTTGCATTGTCAAATTATCAATTCGATAAATATAGGCTAAATTTAAAATTAATTCTTTTGTTTCTTTAGTAAAACATTTTTCACTAACTAAAATTTTAGGAATGCTTTCAATTAATAAATCAATATCAAAGTTACTTTTAACAGCTAAATTAATCTTTTTATCATTTCTAATATCAATATTATCAAATAATAAACTAGTATTGGTATTAGGAGTGTAAATATCTTCAAATTTTATTGTTATATCTTGATAATCTTTAAGAGGAATACGACTTGCTTTATAATAATTTTGAAGTTTTTGATATTCATGATCTCCAATATTATTATATAAAACAATGTTTAAAATAGGATGATTAAAAAATTCATAGGCAGAAATTGGAGAATATAAAACATAAATATAGTTATTAATCTCACCAGCTTTAAAGTATGTTTTTAATAAACCAATTCCCTCTAGTTTTAATCTTGCATCTTTAACACTTTCTAACTTTAATTGCATTAAAGTCATTAAATGATGATGTGTAAATTCTTCATTTGGAGATTTTTTATTATAATCATTTAAAAGAGTTAAATATAAAGATACTGCTGTATATCCAATAATTGGTTGATATAAATTAGTTAAAATTTCAATTTTTTCAGAGGTAATTATTCCTTTTGAATAAACTAAATATAAATCAGCTGGAGTTAAATTTTCTTTCTTCATAACTATCCTCACTTTTCTAAATAAATTATAACACTTTTAAGACTTGTTTACTAGTAAAAAAAATAAGTTATTTCTAACTTTGAATTATATAATAAATATCAAATATATCCTTATATCTTGTTGTACGACGTTTATTATTAGATAAACTATACATAACAACTCCACCCTTAATAGTTACATTTTTGTTCATTTTACTTTTAGATATTTTATTTAAAATAATATCTTGGCAAATCTTGGCAGAGGCATTTGCAACTGAAAAACCATTTTCAATATATTTTTTTCTTAATTCTTCTAAGTTCATTAAAATACCTCACGCATTAAAGTATCATATAGAGAAGTTTCATTTTTATAGTATGAAATATATTCTTGAATTTTATATATATCAAGTTTATCTGTTCTTTTTCTATAATTAGTAATTATTTCTTTATAGTAATCAAATGGAATTAAATTCTTTTTTCTAATTAATTCTATTAATATTCTTTCTTCATCATAGATATTTATTTTAACATTTTCAACTTCAATTTGAGTTTTACCAAAATCAAACAAATCATTAGGTATAAATATTTGCTTAATATTTTTATCCTTTATTCTACTATCTGTTCTTTTTGTCGCTAAATAAAAATAGTCTGGTATAACATCAGTTAAATCATAATAGTAATATGCACTTTCAGATGTAAATATTGCATTAGGATATTTTTTAATGATTATTTCTAATGGGTTTACAAACTCTACATCTGAATATAACCCATTATCCACCTTAAATAATTCTTTATTTTCAATAGCTTTATTAAGTTGATAAGTAGAATATTTATTCTTATCTAATTCATTTCTAAAATATAACATTTTACCACCCAATATAATTTTAACAAAATAATACACAGAAATCAATAAATTGTGTATAATTTTGTTAATTAAATTCTTAGACTACTTTTTATATTACTAATTCAAAGACATTTTTTCTATTGTTTACTTTTAATAATGTTTCCTTCATTATTCTTCCATTTTGGTTGAAATTTCTATGATTTTTTTTAGTTTCTTTAATCAGATATTAATAATATTAAAAGTATTTACTCAAAGATTAAGTGTATTAATGTTGTTATTAAAAAAATTAAAACATACTGCTTATGGATAAAAAAATTTTCTCACTTAAAAAGAACTATAAATTAGTCCTCTCTAGTTCATTATTCGATAGCACTACTTAGAAAAGAATTTTATTTTGTAAATGCTTTAAATATCCAAAGAGCTATCATGAATATATCTAAAATCCAAATTGAAATAAGGAATAAAGACATAAAACTTGTAAATCCAAATGAAAAAGCTGGCTTTTTATTAGTATTCTTTTCAAGAATTTGATTATAACTTTCCTCAGTATCATCATCAATATCAATCACTAAGTCATCAAGAGCAGGAACATTAACTGGTTCTTTTTGTAAAATTCTAGCTGGCATATTAGCAAAATTATTTCTAATTATATTTAAATCGTTATCATTAAAATTAATAAAAGTTAACTTTCGACCTGATGATAAATCAATTATATAACTTCTTTGTTCATTATAATTTAATAAATTTTCTTTATTTACTTCTAAATTTCCTTGGAGTTTCTGAACTATTTCCCCAACTCTTCCCATAAATTCATTTTTATCTACCTTAACAAAAGTTCGATTATTATGATCAAAAGTAAAAGAACAACTTACTTTTACTAAATTATTAATATTTTCAATTTCAATAACAGCATTACCATCTTTTTCTTTTGCTAAATATAAATCTAAAACACTTAATAAATAACTTGTATTCATGAAACTCCTCCTATTATTCTTATTATTAGTATAGCACATTTTTAATAAACAATCTAGATAATTTCTTCATCATCATCATCTTTTTCAAGTTTCACTAAAACTTCTCTTGGTTTAGATCCATTTTGAGGTCCAACAATACCTCTTTCTTCTAGTAAATCAACAATACGAGCAGCCCGATTATATCCCAATTTAAATCTTCTTTGTAGAAGGGAACTACTAGCTTTTCCTTGAGTAATAACAAATTCAACAATTTCATCATAAAGAGGATCATCATATTCTTCTTTAACATCAGATTTAGCTGATAACTTTCCTTCATCATCGGAGGTTGAATTTAAATTCAACATATTTTCATCATACATTGCTTTTTGTTGACTAATCGTAAAATCAACAACTTTCTTAACTTCTTCTTCTGTTATCCAAGCTCCTTGAATACGAGTTGGAGTTGACTCTCCCATTGGTAAGAATAACATATCACCTCGTCCAAGTAATTTTTCAGCTCCTGTCATATCAAGAATAGTTCGAGAATCAATTCCACTTGAAACGGCAAAAGATATTCGAGATGGAATATTAGCTTTAATTACACCTGTAATAACATCAGTTGATGGTCTTTGAGTTGCAATAATTAAATGAATACCTGCTGCTCTTGCCATTTGAGTAATTCGCATAATAGAATCTTCAACTTCTTTAGAGGCAACTAACATTAAATCAGCAAGTTCATCAACAATTACAACAATAAATGGCATCTTTTTAAGTTTTTCATCATCTGGTAAAGTTTTATTTTTCTTTTCTACCATTTCATTATAAGTACCTATATTTTTAACTCCTCGTTCCTCAAAGATATCATATCTATCTTCCATTTCTTTAACAATTTTAGAAAGAGCAACACTCGCTTTTCTAGGGTCTGTTACAACTGGAGCTAGTAAATGAGGAACACCATTATAAACTGATAATTCAACCTTTTTAGGATCAACTAATAATAACTTAACTTCATCAGGTTTAGCATTCATTAAAATACTAATTAAAATACAATTGATACAAACTGATTTACCAGAGCCAGTAGCTCCAGCTACTAATAAGTGAGGAGTTTTATTTATTTCACAATATTTTGGTTTACTTAAAATATCTTTTCCTAATGCAACTAATAACTTATTATTTGAATTTTCAGCTCGTAATTTTTCCATGATTTCTTTTATATAAACAGTTGTTGGAGTTTCATTAGATATTTCTATTCCAACTGTACTTCTTCCTGGAATAGGTGCTTGAATACGAACATCTTTCTTAGCTAATGCTAAACTTATTTCTTTATTAATACTAGTTAATTTACTTAATTTAGTTCCTGCTTTTAATTCTAATTCATATTGAGTTATAGCAGGTCCTACTGTTACTTCCACAACATGACCAGTTATTCCAAATTCCCCTAAAACTTCCTCTAATTTTTGAATATTACTTTCAATATTACCTTGATTATTAGTTTTAACTTTCTTAGGTGTATCTAAAAGAGATAAAGGTGGTAATTGATAATTTTCGTTAATAACTGTTTTTTCACTAGTTGAAGTAGGAGTAGTTGTATCTTCTTCTATTACTTCTGGATTATTAATCTTTGCTTTCTTTAAATCATTAATATTGGATATAACTATCTTACCATCTTTATTATCTTCATCTTCACCCTCATTTTCTCCATTGTCATTAATCTTAACTTCTCTTTCATGAGCTCCTACATAATGTTCTTTTTCAGATTTCTTAGATAGCATTTTTTTACTCTTTTCCATGAATTTTTTAACAACATCAGCAATACTAATACCAGTTATAATTAAAACTCCAAAAGTAATTAAAACAATATAAATTATCTTAACTCCTTGAACTGCAAATAAACTAGCAAATAAACTTACAAAAAAGCCTCCAATTAAACCTCCTCCAATATTCTGAAATGTTAAATTACGATTAGCTCCATTTACAATATCAAAGACATTCATTAAATTAGAAAAAGTAACTTTCATAGTCTCACCAAACCCAGCAAAACCATTCTTTAAATAAGACATATGTAAAAGCATTAATAAACCTATTAATAAAATATATACACCTATTAATCTAGTATTAAAAAAATTGGGATATTCTTTTTTAACAATAATATAAACACCAAGTATTATTAAAGCAATTAAAAATAAAAAGTATAAACATCCAAACAAAAATGCCGAAAAAGCACAAATTAATTCCCCACAAGGTCCATAACCACATATACCTAAAATTCCAATTAATATATATAAAATTCCAAATAATTCAACTTGATATGGAAATTTCTTAGCTGGTTCTTTTTTCTTTTTTTTCTTTGCCATTTCTATCCTCTTCCTACATTACTAATTATACTCTTGTAATAAAAAAAAGACAAGAAATTTTCTTATCTCTTTACATTAATTTACGATTTAACTGCTACAAGTTACTTATATAATTTCTTAATTTACACCTTCTGAATTACTATTCTCTTGCTTACCTTCTACAACAATTCTAGCTTTAAATTCTTTATCCATGTACTCACTACCTGCTTCTGCGTCAAGCCATACTTTAACTTTATAAGTGGCAGTTTCACCTTTTCCTAAATGACCATTTTTCTCAATATATTTATCAGTGCTTAATGTTTTAGGTTCACTATAATTATCACTATCTTTACTACTTATAAATTTTATATGATTTTTAAAATCAGGCTCAGTACTCTCAGTACTTGTTTCCTCAATAGAAACATTATAGTTAGCAGCTACTGTTCCTGTATTTTCAATAGTAAATTCTAATTCTTCAGACTGTGCCTTTCCTTCGTCATCAGTCATGGGATACATATCAGTTAGAGTAAGTACATCTGTACTATCTTTAAAAGAAACTTTTAATGTCCCTATACTTATTACATAAGGAGTATCTCCTTCTTGTACACTACTTAAAAATGCATAACTAGAACCTAGTAATAAAACTAAACTTAAACTTATCATTAAAATCATTATTATATTTCTTTTTTTCATATTATCATCCACTTTCTATAATTAATTATAACCTAGATTGTTCCATTTTTCAAATTAAATTATAAAAACACATGAAATCTAGTCTTATTCTACTAGTTTCATGTGTCTATATTTGTCAATTTTTGCATTCTTATAGCTATTTTTTATTATTTGACATTTATTTTACTTCTTCTCTATTTTCAATTCCATCAATT
>CAYTGK010000058.1:0-6605 GCA_964437305.1 uncultured Muribaculaceae bacterium | reverse complement strand
GAATTAAACTTTTCTTTATAAAAACAATCTAATGTATAATAACGTTTATTATTAGGCCATATCATTTAAATCACCGCCGTTAGTGTATCATGGTTAGTAAAACTTTGCAAGAAATTTTCAAAAATAATAAAAAAGGTTTTAATTAATTCAGATTATATGGTATAATTACAATAGTATACTAGATAAATAAACGTCGATATAATTTTCCAAGCGGATGTTAGGAGGAAATATGAAGAAGAAAGGTTTTACGTTAGTAGAATTATTAGGAGTAATAGTAATATTAGCAATTGTTTTAAGTCTAGCTGTTGTAGCTTATATCAATTCAAGTGAAAAAATTGATGTAGCATATTATAAGACAGTTGAAGAAAGTTTATTAATACCAGGAGGAGATTATTTTAATTATAATAAAGGCGAGCAACCAGGAGTCTTTGGAGATGAAAAAAGAGTTACTATAAAAGAATTACAAGATGGAGGTTATATTGATGATTCAGTTATTGATTCTGAAGGAAATAGCTGTGATCTTGAAAAAAGTTATGTTGGAGCTTATAAGGATAGTATAGATAAAACAAATTATTATGTATGTTTAACATGTGGAGAATATATAAAAGATGAAGCACCATGTGGAGGAAAAGTAAGCTATACATTAGGAGTAAAAGCTAATGAAAAGACATCAAAAGATGTCTATAATCCAAATGGGAAAAATTGGGCTAATGAAAATATTGTATTTACATTTGAAACTTTAAATGATATGAATACTGTAGTATTAGAAAATGAAGCTGGGAATAGTGTTGGAAGTTGTAATTTAAGAGCAACAAAAGGAATAAAGAGTTGTACAATTGAAGTAGATAAAAGTGGAAATTATAAAGCTTATGCTAAGAATGGTGGAAAAGAAACTCGAAAACAAGAATTAAAAGTATTGATAGATAAAGTACCTCCAACTTTTGAGATAGCAGAACCAGGAATTAAAGATACAGAAACAAATAGGAATGTAATTGAAGTAGAAATTGAAGCAGGGGTTGAAGATTTAGAAAAAGAAGTAAAAAATAATGTAATAAATATTAAAGATGATAGCAGTGGTATAAAGATAGTGGAGTCATCATTAGAATATGATGAAGATAAAGATTATTATAAAGATAAAGGAATAGTAACAAATTTTAATATTACCAAAAGTTTAAAATTAGGACTTCATCATTTAAAAGTAAGGGTATATGATAAAGCAGGAAATAAAACGGAAAAAGAAGTAGATTATGTTGTTTATAAGAATGTTGAGTTACCAACGTTTGATACACATTGTGAAGATTTAACATATAATGGAGAAGAACAAATATTAACAAAAGAGCCAGGAGAGGGGTATACATTTGAAAATAATAAAGGAACATTGGCAGATGATTATGATGTAACCATTAAATTAGAAGAAAATTATCGTTTTAGTAAGGAAGAAAAAGAAGATAAAATATTGACTTGTAAGATTAAACAAAAACCAGTTACCATTACAGCCGAACCTCAAACAATAGAATATCAAGGAAGTATAGTTAGTAATTTAAATATGGTAACACATACTGAGTTAGTAATAGGACATAAGTTAACAGCTATAACCTTAACGAAGAGTGAAGCTAATGGTAATAGTAAAGTAATACCAAGTAATGCTAAGATAAAGAGTGGGTCAACTGATGTAACTAGCAATTATGATATTGATTATGAAAATGGAAAATTAACAGTAAATCCAAGAGTAACAATAAGTGTATCTGGAACTGTCGAACAAGAAGGATATCGAAGTGGTGCAAAGGTAACAGTAACTTGTGAAAGTGTTGATAATATAACAAACTTTACAGTATCTGGAGGAGATGGAGCAGGAACTATTCAAGGCGGACCAAAATTAAGCAAAACAGTAACATTAAATACCAATGGGAAAAATAAAACAGTAACAGGAGTATGTACAACAGCTGAAGGTGGTAAAAAAGAAGAAAGTAAAGGCTATAACATATATGTGTATAGTCCTAATGCAAGTGCTTGTGGATGTGACAAATATAATAGTTGTCAAAATATTGTTTGTGGCTGTGATACAGGGGCAAGATGTTCTGATGCTGGCTGTTCAACTTATACTGATTGGTCATGTGATAGAAAGGGGTATGGACAGACTATAGATGGTGCAACTCCATCGCAGTATACTAACGAATATGAAAAATTAACTGATTGTTGGAGTAGCCAAAGTGGAAATTGGTATTGTGATCTTTGTAAAAGGTCGTGTAGTTTGTATAAAAGAAATGCTGGAAAATGTGGTTGTGCAAAATATAACTCTTGTGAAAATAGCGGATGTACTTGTAAAACAGCTAAAACTTGTTGGCATTTATAGGAGAGTAAAGAATGAAAAAAAAAGGTTTAACAATAGGAATATGTTTTTTTATCATTGGACTAATCTTTTTAACTATTGGACTTGTAACTATTAAGGCAACTAAGAGGGAAAAAACAAATTCAAATGTCCAAAGTGAAAATATGAATGAAGAAAAAAATATTTATAAAGATTCTCAAATAATTATATTTGATTATAAGATGACTGAATCAAAAGAAGATATAAAAGTATCTTTAGAAGTATATAACAATAGAGAAGATACAATTGAAAATACAGCTTTATTTTTAGATTTTTATGATAATAGTAAAAAGGTAGTTTATACCTTAGAAATTCCAGTTGAACATTTAGAAGGTGGAAAGATATTAGAAGTAAAAGATAAAAGGGCAGTATTTATTTATGATAAAATAACTAATCATAAATTTAGATTTTTAGATATAAATGACGTTCCAGTTATTGAAAAAGAAGAATATATTAAAAAATATGGAACAATTGATGCTAATAAAATCAGAAATAGTGAAGAGAATGTTGAATAACAAATATTAAAGGGTGAGATAATGAAAGAAAAAAGAAAATTAAATAAAAAAGTAATTGTAGTTCTTAGTGTTATTTTAGTTATATTATTAATTGAAATTATTAATCCTATTAAATTATATAATAAACATCAATTAAGAGAATTAGGTTATAATGATACTAGTATTAATACCATTTTAAAAAATGATTTAAAGAAAGAAGTATTAGGAAGTAAATATCAAAAGTCTTTAGATACCTTTTTTACTAGTTCTGATTTTAAAAAAGAAAATTATGATGTATATAAAGAATTAGATTATTATAATTTAAAAGATTATACTAAAGATGTTAATGCATTAATTAAAAAGGGTTATAAAACGGATGATATTAAGAATATTCTTAAAAGTGCTACTGATTCAAGTATTAAAACTTTTTTAGAAAAAGATTATATTGAAGATATTTCAAGTTATCTTAAGTATGATTTCTCAATTTTAGCTAATTATGATAGATATGTTGCTTATCAAGAAAAAAACAATATTGATAAGGAAACTACAGTTACTTATGTCAATATTGGTTTAGATAAAGAATATTATACAGAGCCTAATCAAGTAACAAAATTTAGTTTTGATATGTTAGTTAATAAATACAATGAATTAGATTCTAGCTTTGTACCAAATGATTTAGTAAGTGTTCCTGAAGATTATGCAGTAGATCAAGACCAAAGAGCTAATAAAACTATGCTTGAAGCATTTATGAAAATGTCTTCTGATTGTCAAGAAGCTGTTGGTAGTAAAATATTAGTTCGTTCTGCTTATCGAGATTATAATACTCAACAAGAAACTTATAATTTATATTTGAAAACTTATGGAAAAAATTATGCTGAAAACTATGTAGCCCATCCTGGTTTTTCTGAACATCAAACTGGTCTTGCTGTTGATATTAAAGCAGAAAGTAGTGAAACTTTTGAAAATACAAAAGAAAGTAAGTGGTTAAAAGAAAACGCTTATAAATATGGCTTTATTTTTCGTTATGCAAAAGAAACTATTAATATTACAGGAATTAAATATGAATCTTGGCATTATCGTTATTTAGGAGTAGAACTAGCAAAAAAAGTTAATGAAAGTGGTTTAACGTATGATGAATATTATATTAGAAATTTAAATAAATAAAAGAAGGAGGTCGAGATTTATGTATGATTTAGGTCCACAATTTCATATTAATCTTTCTAATTTAAAAACCGATCCCTCAGCTCTTATTCAAGGACAAAAGTTTAGAATTTCTGTTTTAACTGAAAGATTAATTCGACTTGAATATAGTGAAACTGGAAAGTTTGTAGATCTAGCATCGGCTTTAGTTGTTAATCGAAAATTTGCTGTTCCAGAATTTACAGTAAAAGAAGATCAGGGATATATATATATTGAAACTAAGTATGTATCTTTAAAATATGCTAAAGAAAGTAAATTTAGTGAGAAAAGTTTATCAGCAATTATAACTGCTAGTCAAAAAGAATGGTTTTATACTCAGAAAGAAGTTAAGAATTATGGTGGCACAGCTGTATCACTTGATAATACGTTAAAGATGCCAGAATTGGCTAAAGGATTAATAAGTCTTGATATGTATGTAACGATTGATGATTCTGATAGTATGTTATTAGATGGTTTTTCTAATGTTTATAAACGTGAAGAAGGTTCTAAAGATATTTATTTATTTGCTTATGCTAATGATTTTCATGAAGTATTAAAAGATTATTATACTTTAACAGGTTATCCAGCTTTTTTACCACGTTATGCTCTTGGTAATTGGTGGAGTCGAGATATTCCTTATCTTGATGAACATATTGTAACACTTTTAAATAAATTTCGAAGTAATAGTATTCCAATTTCGGTTTTCTTATTTGATAAAGATTGGAGTATTAAAAATCCTGAGGTTTCTAGAAGTTCTGGGTTTACTTTCAATAAAAGTTTAATTCGTGAACCTGAGAAATTAATAAGTATTCTTCATCAGATGAATATTAAAGTTGGAGTAAAAATTAATCCTAAAGATGGAATTTTTCCTCATGAAGAAAACTTTTCTAGTGCTAAAGAGTATATACAATTAAATAAAAAAGGTTATATTGATTTTAATCCTTTTGATGCTAAATTTATGGATCTTTATTTTAAAATGTTTTTACATCCTTTAGAAAAAATGGGAATTGATTTATACTGGAATGATTATGATATTTTAGAAAATCGGAATACAATGTTTATCTTAAATGATTATATGAAAAAAGATATGGAAAGAGATGGTAATAGAAGTTTAATTTTAGCACGTAATGCCAATTTTGCTTCTCATAGATATCCAGTTCTTTATTCTGGACATAATGAAATTAGTTTTGAAGTTTTGAAGTTTTTACCCCTATTTAATATGACAGCTTCTAATATTGGAGTTTCTTTATGGAGTCATGATGTAGGAGGGTCAGTTGGAGGAATTGAAGATGATGAACTTTATATAAGAAGTGTTCAATTTGGTGTTTTCTCCCCTATTCTTCGTTTTAATACTCAATTTGGAACTTATTATAAAAGAGAGCCTTGGCGATGGGATGTTGTAACTAATAATATTGTAAGTTATTATTTAAGACTTCGTAATCAATTAATTCCTTATATATATACAGAACTTTATTATTATCATAAAGAAGGTATTCCTTTAATTAAACCATTCTATTATGATTATCCCTTTGCTTATGATGATCCTATTTATATTAATCAATATTTCTTTGGCTCAGCTATGCTTATATCCCCTATTGTCAAAAAAAGTGATCCTTTAATAAATAGAACTATTCAAAAGTTCTTTATACCAGAAGGTATTTGGTATAATTTTAAAACGGGTAAAAAGTTTATTGGTAATAAAAATTATGTATCATTCTATAATATTGAAGACTATCCAGTTTTTGTTCGAGCTGGTGCGATTATTCCAACAGCAGGCATTAATGATTTAATGTCAACAGATCCTCCTAAAGAACTAGAAATTCATGTTTTCCCTGGAAATAGTAATGCTTATAATTTATATGAAGATGATGGCTTAACTAATAATTATCAACAAGGTTTATATGCTATTACCCATATTGAATATAATTATTTAGCTAATAATTATACGTTGATTATTAATACAGCTGAAGGTAATCAAGGAATGTTTTTTAAAACCAGAGATTATCGAATTAGGTTTCGAAATACAAAACAAGCTGAAAATGTTAAAGTATATTCTAATGATACAGAAATACCATTTGTTGCTTATGTTATGGATACAGACTTTGTTGTTGAAATAAAAGACTTTGATACAAGTACTCAATTAATGATAAATTGTCAAGGTAAAGATATTGAAATAGATGCTTTAATGTTATTTGATAATGATATTGATAGTATTTTATCAGATATAAAAGTTCCAACAAGGTTAAAAGATACTATTGCATCTATTCTTTATAATAAAGAAACATCTATTCCTAAAAAGAGAATTGAAATTCGAAAATTAGGAAGAAAAGGTTTAGATAAAAGAAGTATTAAAGTATTCTTAAGATTAATTGAATATATGCAAGAAGTATAGATAAAATGAAAGATTTGATATTGTGAAAAATATAAATTTATATGTTAACTGCTTTTTAATCGGGGGCATTGAGGTATGGCTTTGGACATCGGCACTAGACTCATTTTAGTAACCAAATAATTTGACTTATTTATAAAAATTAAGTATAATACTATCCACTTAAAGGGGTAGT
>CAYTGK010000057.1:0-6636 GCA_964437305.1 uncultured Muribaculaceae bacterium | reverse complement strand
TTCAAATTTATTTAATTTCATATACTTAATTTCTTTGGAAAACCAATCATAACAATTATCATAATCTATACTTTCCATTGCAAATGGTATATATAAAATTGGCTTATCTTTATCTATTAATTTTGAAAATTTTTCTAAAGATTTTTTTATTTTGAGACCAGAACCTCCACCACATAAAAATAATTTCATAAATCTCCTTATCCTACTAATTTTTATTAATAACTATTAGTTTTATTTTAAATCATTAGCTATTTTTCATGATTTTTAATTATTTATAATTATATCTTATTTTGATAAAATACTATTAAATTAAATATTAAAGTTTCCTAAATTAATAAAAATCGGTACTATTTTTTACCGATTTTTTAGTATATTAGTCTTTAAAAGTTAACAACAAAAGAACAATTTTTTTATTATTAATTTATATTTACAATACAAATTCCCGTTGCTCCTCCACCATTTGGTGCAATTATAACTGTTGTTGTGCCTTTTCCAACTGCTCTTATAATACCATTATTATCAACGGTTGCAATACGAGAATTTTGACTTTTGAAAGTAACAATTTTATTACTAGCATTACTTGGTAAAACGGTTGGAATTAATGTATATGTATCATTTAGGGAAATAGTAATATTTGTTGTATTTAACTTTACACTAGAAGATGGTATAAATGAAACATTAATAGTTACTGAGGCCTGTAGCCCATTTCTCTTTGTAGTTGCTACAACCGTTACACTACCAGGTGCAATTCCTTTTACAACTCCATTTGCATCAACTGTTGCAATATTTGGATCGCTACTTACAAAATCAACTGCTTTAAAGGAAGCATTACTTGGTGTTATAATAGGATTTAAAGCAACTGTATTACCAACACCAATAGCATAAGTACTTTGGGAAAAAGAAATTGATTTTTCTTCTACAACATTTTTTGCATCAGTAACTTCAATAGTTGCAGTATCTGTATAACCACCATCATTGGCTCTTGCCGTTATAACAGCACTACCAGGGGACTTAGTTGTTAAATTTCCACTTTGGTCAATTGAGGCAACATTCGGATTATTACTAGACCACGTTATTGATTTATCAGTAGCATCACTTGGATTAAAAACTACTACTAAACGTTTAGTAATTCCAACTGGTAAAACTGAATAATTAGTAGTTATATCAATTCCTTTTAATCGTGAAGAAGAACCACCAACTATAACTTCACAAGTAACTGAAATATTATTTATCGTTTTAGCAACAATCGTAGCCTTTCCATTTCCTCTTGCTGTAACTAAACCATTTTGATCAACAGTTGCAACATTTGCATTACTACTAGACCAATTAATTTTATTACTAGCACTAGCTGGTGAAATAGTTGCAATTAACTGACTAGTTGTCCCACTTGCTAAAGTTATTCTTTTCTGATTAAGATTAATTGTTTTAGGATAAGTTTCGGTTTTTACACTTTCCCCATCTACAATAGTAGGACTTCCTTCTTTATATACTGTTACATAGGCAGTATCTTTAACACTACCATTACTAGAAGATATAGTAATAATTACATTTCCTGGTTTATGTCCAGCAATACGCCCTTTTGAATTAACTGACGCAACCGATTCATCACTACTTGAAAATTGAAGGCCCAACTCGGTTGCATTGGCTGGTACAGTTCGATAGGATAAATAAGTCGAATATCCCGTTGCTAAACTTATGTATTTTTCATTGACATTGATACTAGAAAGTAAAACATTTCGATTGGAAACTGTAACATGACATTCACTTATTTTTTCATTAATACGTGTTTTTACCATAATTGTTGCTGTTCCATTTTTTAAAGCTTCAGCATAACCTGTTACTTCATTAACTTTAACAACACTAGGATCACTACTAGTCCAAACTACTTGTTTATTAGTTGAATTTTCAGGAACAACTGAATAAACGAATTGATATCCATTCCCTTTTTTAATACCTATTTCATTTTGATTAATAAGTACAGCTTCTGGTACAATATCAGAATTTAAAGTAATAACATTAAATTTAATTAACCCTAAAAAGACAACTATTAAAATAATAATTACAAGTAATACTTTCCAAACTAATGAAAATATTTTATCTTTAGGTGTTTTAGGTTTATCTACAACATAAATATTAGGGTCTTTTTCAATCTCATTATTTGCCTTTTCACTATTATAATTTGTATACATAAATCCTCCATTTATTATCTTATAGACTAATTATATCATAATTAAAAAAAAATTAAAATACCTTAAATGCTTTAAATTGATTAAATTTTATATTTTTATAAATAGCTAACTCTAAATCATCTTTATCTACAAATAAAATATATTCTGAATCTTCTTTTAAAGTAACAATATTTCCATTTTTAATTTTTTTAAGTAATTCTAAATTATCTACTTTAATACTTTTTATATCAAGAGCATCTTTTATTCTTATTAATTTATATTCTTCATCTACTTTTGTACTATCTTCTAATTTAAATTTCCCACTCTTAGTACGAACTAATTCTTTCATCGTACAAGGTATTTTTAAAGACTTTCCTATATCATTAATTAAACTTCTAATATAAGTCCCTTTACTAACTAAAGTTTTAAATTTAAACTCATGTTGTTCCATATTATAATCTAATAATTCTATTTTAAAAATTTCTACTAGTCTTTTAGGAAGTTCAATATTTTCTTTATTTCTTGCATATTCATATAATTTTTTACCATTTATTTTAACTGCACTATAAATAGGAACAGTTTGAAAATATTTTCCTTTAAAAGTTTCTAATACCTTAATTAATTTATCTTTAGTAACTTCAAAATCTGAACTTTCTTCTACTATATTTCCTGTTATATCCAATGTATCTGTTTGAATACCCATCTTAACTGTTGCAATATATTCTTTTGTATCAAGAGTTAATAACTCCATGATTTTTGTTCCATGTCCAACACCAATAATTAATAAACCTGTTGCAATAGGATCAAGAGTTCCCGCATGACCAACTTTTTTAATTTTTAATTTTTTGGCTACTTGATTAACAACATCACGACTAGTCATTAAAGCTTCTTTATTAATTAAAATTATTCCATCCATAAATTTCCTTATTTTGAATACCTATTAGCAGAAGATGTATTCACTTCCGTACAATTTTTATCATCAAGTTCAGTTGTTAAATTACAATCTTTATCTAATTTATAACTATTACAACTTCGAAAATTCATACAAGCTCTTTTTTCTTCATCATTATTAATTTCCTTACAATCCATATAATCATTAATCTTTGTTATACAAGCACTAGTAGCATTAGAAAAACACTTACTAGCTTCATAATTAGAATTTCCTGTTATATTATCAAATAACCCTAGTATTCCTGAAATAATAGTTGGTAATAAAAAAACAATAACCGCTGCTAAAAAACGAATACCTATTTTTTTAACTCCATCTTTATTATTATCAGGATTAATAACACCTTTAAATAAATCAATTGCAATCCAAACAATCAAACCCAATGGTATTAAATACTTAACAATAGTTAAAACTGTTCTTAATAAATTCATAGCTCTTAAAAAACCTAAAGTATCACATATATAAAAACCTAATTTCATTATAAATCACATCCATATTGTATTATACATTATTTTCTTAAAATAATAAACATTTTTCCAAAAAAAACATATAATGTTAAGAGGTGAAAACTATGTATAATAACCCTTATAATTATTATCCTTATATGAATGGAATGAATACAGCTACAATGGGAACTCGTAATTTTGCACCAGGAATGGCTACTCCCCAATTTGCCAGAAGTACTAGACCTAGTCTTTTTCAAGCAATTAAAAATATCAAATGGGGTACAATCTTAACCAATACTCAAAAAACTTTAAATGTTATTAATCAAGCTATACCCGTTTATTATCAAATTAAACCAATTGTCAGTAATTTAAGAAGTTTTGGAAAAATCATGAGAGCTTTCAATAGTCCTGATACAGATACTAATTCTACTGTAAAAGAAACTAATAATGATACCGTAAATACAACTACAAACCAAAAAGAAGACCCAAATGGTCTCCCTACTTTCTTTATTGATTAGACTTAACAAAATTATAACTATCAAGACACATATCTTCTAAAGTATATTTACAAGTAAATCCTAATTCATCCTGAGCCTTTTTATTTGATGCAAAGCAAGCATCAATATCTCCTTCTCTCCTTTTAGTAACTTGATAATTAACTTTAACATTATTAACTTTTTCAAACATTTTAATAAGTTCTAAAACACTTGTCCCATGTCCAGTTCCTAAATTATAAATTTTTAAACCCGTCTTTTTATTTTCTAAAGCCAATAAATGTCCATGAGCTAAATCTAAAACATGAATATAATCTCTTACTCCAGTACCATCAATCGTATTATAATCATCACCAAAGATTTTTAACATAGGTAATTCATGAGTTGCAACTTTTACAATATAAGGCATTAAATTATTAGGTATACCATTAGGTGATTCCCCTAATAGTCCTGATTTATGAGCTCCAATTGGATTAAAATATCTTAAAATTGTTATATCAAAACTCGAATCAGCTTTATACACATCTGTTAAAATATTTTCAATCATTAACTTTGTTGTTCCATAAGGATTTGTTGTTTTTAAAGGAAAATCTTCTGTAATTGGTAAAGATTTAGGATTACCATAAACCGTAGCACTTGATGAGAAAACTATTTTTTTAACTTGATATTTACTCATAGCTTTTAATACATTAATTGAAGATAATAAATTATTTTCATAATACATTAAAGGTTTCTCAACACTTTCACCAACTGCTTTCAAACCAGCAAAATGAATAACAGCATCAAGATGTTCATTTTTAAATATTTCTTCTACTTTATCATAATCACATAAATCATACTTATAAAATTTAACACTTTTCCCCGTTATTTTCTTAATTTTTTCTAAAACATCAATCTTTGAATTAACTAAGTTATCAACAATAACTACTTCATATTTATTTTCTAATAATTCTACAACCGTATGCGACCCAATATAGCCCATACCACCAGTTACTAACACTTTCATATATCCTCCTAATATGTAACTATTTCTTTATCAATATTTATAAGATTTGCCCTTTTACTTTCTGGAATTGTAATTAAACTACTATCCCCATCTGATATATAACGATTTTTTTCTAATAATTTAAAATTCATTTCAATATCAAAATCACTACCATTATTATCATAAGCTCGACATCTTTTTAAGAAAGTTTTATCAAAAGTTTTATCAAAAGGAGAAACTTCACTTTCCCAACCAACTCGAAGTGCAGAAACAGTTTCATAAGGTTTACCATCATATTCACCTTTTAAAATATATTGATAATTAGCATGATTTTTCTTATATGGTGAACCAAACGGTAAAGCCACAATTTTTAAATAATCATCAGGAATAATATTTTCTAAAATTTGATACATTTTCCCAACTACTTCTTGAGTTTTATCTATACTAATCTTAGTAAAATCAGGATGAATTGTCGTATGATTTCCTATATCATATCCATTTTTAATTAACCACTTCATAATATCTTCATTGTATTCTTTTTGATTACAAAGTTCAGCATTTAAAAAGAAAGTTGCTGTTACATTAAAATCAGGATATTTTTTCTTAATACTTTCAAGAATACCAATAGCAGACTTTGGATCAAACTCTAAGTTTCCATTTTCATCTTTACCTATTACTTTAAAATTATTAGCATTACCATCATCAAACGTTAAGATAATTGGACTATATCCAAGAGGAACATTAACTTCTCCATTAACATAATCTTTTAACCTAATCATTCTATATCCCTGTTCATAATAAAACTCTAAATCTTGAAGAAAAGCTTCACTTGTTCTTGAATAGCCATCTTTATCAACATTACCACCTATATATTTAGGAGTTGTATCAATTATTTGATGATACATCATAATAGGAACTTTACCAAGCTCATCAACTCCTTTTTCTTTGAATGTTTCAATAGGAATACTTCCCTTTGAGACAGTTAATTCTAAAAGATTATCGGTTAATTCACTTTTAATAATTATATTCTTCTTAGTATTATCACTATAAATATAAGTTGCTTTTAATTCTAAATTATGCTCCTTAGCATACTCTTGTGCCTTACTATATTCCATATCTTTAAAGTCCTTAATTGTTTCTTCTTTTTCTTTTCCATTATATGTATCTTTCTTATTAATTGATGTAAATATAATAACTCCAACTATAATAATTAACACCATAACAGCCAAACCCCAAACCCATTTTTTTAATTTCTTTTTCTTTTTCATAACTATCACATTTTTATTATATACTAAAAATTGGAAAAAAACTATAGCAAATAAGTATTTTTTACATAAACTATACTAGGTGACAAGTATGTTTAAAAAACGAAGTCATGGAATGTTTTGTTATTGTAGTATGTGTCGGACAAGAAGAAAAACAAGTATTTTATATAATATAGCTATAAGTATTCTTTTAATCATTTGTTTTTATCAACTATTTATAATTCTACTTGCTTTTACAAGAATAAATTTATTTATTTTAATTTTAGAATTTTCATTCTTAGTATTTTTATTATCAAGAAGTTTATTTTGAGTGGTTATACCACTTTTTT
>CAYTGK010000056.1:0-6804 GCA_964437305.1 uncultured Muribaculaceae bacterium | reverse complement strand
CTTTTTTATCTTTTTCTTTTTCTACTTTTTTATCTTTTTCTTTTTCTTCTTTTCTTTTTTCTTTATAACTTTTATTTTCTTGTTTATTATCTTTTTTCATTCTACCACCATATTAATGATAGCACTTTTTTTAAATTTAGACAATTATTTTAAATACTAGATTTTAATAATTATTCTAATTTAGTTATTAATATCTTTATCTACTTAAGAATTACATATTCCAATAATTATAACTATTTATAATTTACTTTTCCTAAACCGTCTTTAATTACATTTATTTATGTTTTATAACAAAATATTTTTTCTTACCTTTTCTTATAATTGTATATTTGTTATATAAAGCATTTTCTTTTTTAACAACAAATTCTAAATCATTAACTTTATCACCATTTATAGATATTGAGTTATTACTAATAAATTCCCGAGCTTCTCTTTTACTATTTACAATTTTAGCCTCAACAAGTAAACTAACTAAATCAATATCTTTATCTAATTCATAACTATCCATTGATTTAGAAGCATCAATAAGTTCATCTTTTGTTAACTCTTTAATATTTCCTTTAAATAAAGCTTCACTTATATGAACAGCTTTTTCATATTCTTCATGTCCATGTAGAAAAGTAATAATTTCTTCAGCCAGTTTTTTATGAGCAAGTCTTAAATGTGGTTCTTTTTCATTTACTTCAGCATATTTTTCAATTTCCTCTCTTGATAAGAAAGTATATATTTTTAAATAATCAATAACCATGCTATCTTCAACATTAATTAAGAATTGATATAGTTCATAAGATGAAGTTTTATTCTTGTCAAGCCATAAAGCATTGCCTTCACTTTTTCCAAATTTAACCCCATGACTATCTGTAACAAGTGGCATTGTAAAAGCGTAAACAGTATCACCAGTAGCTTTCTTTATCAAATCAACACCAGCTGTAATATTTCCCCATTGATCACTTCCTGCAACTTGTAAATCACAACCTCTTGTTTTATGTAAATATAAAAAGTCAATAGCTTGTAAAATCATATAAGAAAATTCTGTAAATGAAATACCACTATCAAGCCTTCTTCGAATGATATCTTTATCAAGCATATAATTAATCTGAAAATATTTACCATAATCTCTTAAAAAATCAATCATATTAATATCTTTGTACCAATCAAGATTATTAACAACTTCAAAACCAAATAATTTTTCAGCTTGAGCTTTTAATCCTTCATAATTTTTTAAAATTTCTTCTTTGGTTTTCATATCACGTTCATTACTAGGACGAGGGTCTCCAATTAAGCCAGTTCCACCACCTATTAATAGAATTGGATTATGACCAGCATCTTTTAGTCTTTTAGGAAGTAAAAAACTTGATAAATGTCCAAGATGCATACTATCAGCAGTTGGATCTGTTCCAATATAAAAAGTTAGTCCTCCTTTATTTAACTTCTCAATTAACTCTGGACTTGTTATATCTTTTATAAGTCCTCTCCATTTTAAATCTTCATATAACGTCATTTTAAGCCTCCTTAAATAAAATAATCATTACTTATAAGGACGATAAACGTGATACCACCTTACTTCTGTAATGACTACACTCATTATCTTAACGCGATTAACGCTTTAACTCCATTTACGTAATTTCCATATTAACTGTCTTAGTTTTCACCTACCACTAATTCTCTTTAACTTAAGTCAATATTTAAAATAAATTTCATTGTTAACTGTTAATATATTATCAAACTTATCTTGAATTTTCAAGTACTTTCCAGCCATTATATAAATTTTTCTTGATTTTTTTTCAATTTTCGTGTATAATAATCCTAATTTTAAGGGGGGGTATTATATGTTTAACTGTAATAATTTAAATCTATTAAATTTTACTTATTATTTTAAACTAACTTTAGGTATTTGTATGATTATTATTCCTTTTATCTTTTTAGAAGTTACTGTAATTAAAGTAATTCGTTATAAACAAAAATTTTCTAAAATTAATAAACCATTTATAAAAAAACAAGCAAAGACATTCTTTTATGTTGTAGTTATTTTTCTTCTTGCTTATTCCTTAAATTCCGTTATCAGAACTCCTGATAATAAATGTTCAATTTATGCTCAAAAAGAGATAATTAATGAATATAAAAATAATTTAGAAGTTGTTAATAACTCTAATTTAACAAATGAAAATAAGGAAAAATATATGAATAAAGTTTTAACTACTGCATATGATAATTATTCTAAAGGAATTAAAACAACTGATTTAACTAATAAAATTAAAGAAGAAATTAATGAGGAAAATATTAAAGCTATTCAATTAAATAACAAAACTAACTTTTTAAATGAAACTGATACTAATAAACAAAATAGTGTTTATGTTCAAAATGGTACTTTTTATTATAAAGGTTATGTAGCTGGAAATTATAGTACTTATTCTGGTACTAATTGTCCAAGTGATCCTTTAAAACAAGGATATAATAATCCTTATGGTTATAATAATTATTTTTATACAAGATTAACTAAATTTATTGAAGAAGCAGGCAAAAATGGTTATAAAATTACCATGAGTAGCCAAGGTTGTCGAAGTTATCAGACTCAAATAAATTATTACAATACTATGGTTAGAGGTAGAGCAGCACGTCCTGGTTGGTCGCTTCATGGCTTTGGTATTGCTAGTGATTTAGAATTTTATAATCAAGATGGTTCAATTTGTCCTTATGGAAGAACAGATTATAGTTGTCCTAGTATGGGATGGGCACATCAAAATGCTTCTAAATTTGGCTTAACTTTTCCTCTTTTAAATGCTTTTTATAAAGAAGATTGGCATATTGAGCCTATTAATAAAAAGACCTATTAAAAGCTTTAATGCTTTTTTTATTTTCTAGTCTCTAAAAATTCTCGAATAATTTCTTTTACTAATGCAATTTTTTCTTCAACTAATTCCGTTGGTTTAATAACTTTAACATTTTTAGTATTTTTCCAAACCTCTCTAATTCGTTTATCAACATCAATAGCATTATCAACATCTTCAAATCGAGCAAGATTACTAGTTAAATTATATTCATTTTGAATATTTTTAGCAACTGTTTCTAAATGTAATACTAAATCATAATTTTTACCTAAATCAGCTTCCGTCATCTTATTCTTCTTAAGTAATTCATTCCATAACTTATCATCATTTAAATAAGCTTTACTATCCCAAATTCCTCTATCAAGTAACATTATGACTTCTTGGTTATCTGGTAACTTTTCTATAATATCTAAATATCTTTTTTCCTTATAACGTTGTAAATTAAAGATTTCATTTTGAAAATCAAAGACACTAATTGGATTATCTCCAAATGGTTTAATACCTCCCAAAATTAACTCTGTTGCACATTCATTCAATAAAAGAACATGATACCCTAAATCTTCTAAATAATTCTTAACTTCTAAAACCGTTACTGTTTTTCCAGCACAAGGTCCTCCAGTTATAACAATACAAGCTTTCAATACTCCCATACTACTACCTCTTTCTCTTATATTATAATTATTTTTTCTTACTTGTCAATTGGATATTCTATTATAATAAGTATTTATAGATAATTTTGTTCTAAATTTCTTTATTTTTTTTCATGTTCATGATAAAATTTTTATAAAAAGGAGTTAGCTAATATGGATTCAAAAGATATTAAAAGAATTTCTATAATTTTTATTTTAATAATTATAACCATAGCTATTTATTTTTTTACTAATCGTAACACTCAAACAAAGAATAATAATGTTACTATCAATCAACAATATAATATAATTTTATTTGGTCCAAGTGAAATAACTTTATATGAAGGTGATGAATATAAAGAAATTGGTTATTATGCTACCTTAAATAATAAAATTGTTACCGATAATGTAAAAGTTACTAATAATATTAATACTAATAAAATAGGAGAATATATTGTAAAATATGAAATTGATAATGTAATAAAATTTCGTAATATCAAAGTAATTAAAAACCCTAATTCTAATATTGAAGATATAAGATTAGAATTAATAGGTAATGAAATTATTGAGCTTTATGTTGGAGATAATTATATTGATCCAGGTTGCTTAGCATATGATGCTAATAATAACAATATATCTAGTAAAATTATGGTTGATAATCAAGTTAATACTAATAAGGCTGGAACTTATTATGTTACTTATTCAATTCTTGAAAATGGTAATCGTAAAACTAAAAAAAGGACTGTTATAATTACTCCCAAAGAAGAAGTTATGGAAAATAATTTAAAAATTAATTTATCATATGATACTAATTATACAAATAAAGATATAATTGTTAATGTTGAAGGAAGTGGTACTAACTTTGCTTATATAAAATTACCAAATGGAAATCAAATTACAACTTTAAATACAACTTATACTATTTCTGAAAATGGAACTTATTACTTTTATGTATATGATAGTAAAGGAAATTACGAAGTAAAAGTTCTTAATATAACTAATATAGACAAAACTTTACCTATGGCTTCATGTACTGCTAAAGTAACTGCTAATAATACAAAAGTAGAAGTAACGGCATACGATAACTCAGGAATTGCTAATTATATTTATTATGTGCAAGGTAAAGAATTAACTAGTCATATATCTAAATTTACTATTCCAGAAAGACAAGATACTGTAAAGGTTTCTGTTATTGATAAAGCTGGAAATTCTAGGAATATATCATGTGAAGTACAAAAAGGTAATCTAGAAATTCACTTTATAGCTGGAGTTTCTGATGATGATGCTATATTAATTAGAACTAATGATAAAGTCATTATGATTGATGGTGGTCGCTATGAAGCTCGAACAAAAATTGTAAATTATTTAAAAGATTTAGGAATTACCAAAATTGATGCTTTAATTGGCTCTCATGTCGATTGGAATCACGTTCAAACTCATGCTGCTATTTTAGATAATTTTCAAGTTGGTAAAGTTTATTATTCTGTTGATATATTCAAATGTGTATCTCAAAATTATTGTGGAAGTGATGATGTCAAATATACTAAAAATAAATTATCATCAAAAGGAATTACACCAACTGTTCTTAAACCAAAAGATTATTTAGAAATTGGTGATATGAAACTTTATTTTATAGGTCCAGTAAATGGTTTAAAAAGCGATCCTAATAAAAATTCACTCGTATTTATTCTTCAATATGGTAATAATAAATTTATGTTTACTGGTGATACTCCTAGTAATTACATGAACACTAATAAATTTTTAACTAATGCTTCAACCTTTGGACTAGATTTAAATATTGATGTTTTAAAATGGCCACATCATGGATATGAAGATTTATCTGATGATATCTTTAAAGCTACAACTCCAAAATATGCAATCATTCCTAATTGCTGTTGGTGTAGTAGTAAATATCCTAGTAGTAATAATAAAAATTTAATGAAAAAATATGGAACAACTTATTATCAAGTTTGTGATAGTAAAAATATCGTTCTTTTATCTGATGGTAATAACATAGAAATTAGAACAAACCAAAATGCCATAGATTATAAACGATAAAAACTTTATTTAAAAAATTTCAATTATTAATAGGATGAATATGTATAAATACTTCTTTAATATTATCAAATTTTTCTAAAATAGATTTTTCAACTAAATTGGCTATTTCATGACTTTTAAAAGTTGTTAAATTCCCATCAACAGAAATAGTTAAAATAATTACAAATTTATACCCAACTGAAACAGAATTTACATCACTAACTTTAAGAACATTTTTAATTTTTAAAGCTGTCTTAATTATTTCCTTTTTCGTTTTTAAATCAAGAGAAATATCCATTAAAACATTATAACTCTCTTTAAATAATTTAACTCCTGATAATAAAAACCAAACAGAAATTAATAGTCCAACTATTGCATCTACAAAATAAATTCCAAACCAAGAAAAAATAACTGAGATTAAAACTCCACTAGTTAAAAACATATCATTTCTATGGTCTAACATACTTGATTTTATTAAAATATTCTTTTCTTTTAAATACATCTTCTTGGTATACAAATATAAAGCCAATTTAATAATTATTGTTATAATTGATACTAACAATAAGCTAAATGAAAATATAACTTGATTGCCTTTAATTAAAGACATAATTGAATCATATAAAAGTTTTATAGCAATAACTAAAATCGACATACTTATAAACATTGAAAATATATATTCAGCTTTTCCATGTCCAAAATTATGGTTCTCATCACTATCTACACTTGCTATTTTATTACCAATAAAAGTCATTAAAGATGCAAAAACATCACCTATACTATTAAATGCATCTGCAAGCATTGACTGACTTTTAAAAATTGCACCAACAATTATCTTCATAAAAAAGAGGAAGATATTAGACAATAATCCTAATATCCCTACTTTTTTTGTTACTTGAAACCTATCCACAATATCACCATTTAATTATATTCATTTATCAAACTTTTCTTTAATAACTTCTGCTTCTGGTATAGAATCAGAATTTTTTTTAGAACTTGTTTTTTGACTTTTATTTCCAAAATAAAGTTTATATAAACAATAAAATACACCTATTAATAACAATAGAGGTAATATAAATACAAAAGCATCAGCAAACACCGTAATTATAACTATAATTACTATAATAGCTATAATTCTTTTAATAATTAAATTACCATTTTCATGCATATTATCACCAACTTATATTTTAGATTATAACACGTTTTTTACTGATAGTAAACAAGATTTATTCATAAAACAGGATAAATTCCTAAATTGACGTTACTTCAACAGTTGTTTTTAAAATGAAAATTCTTTAATTTATTAAATTGTA
>CAYTGK010000055.1:0-6916 GCA_964437305.1 uncultured Muribaculaceae bacterium | reverse complement strand
TTTAATTGACTAGTTGTTTTTTTAACTTCTGTATATTTCATATCACTACTCCAAATAAAGAAATCAGTATGATTAATTAAGTTTGTCTCTGTATCTTTATACTCACTTAAAATTGTTTTATCACCAATTGTATAAGCATAATGATCAGCAAATATAGCTAAAACTGTATTATCATATAATCCTTTTTCTTTTAAACTTTCAATCAAAAGACCTAGCATATAATCAGTTTCATGAGCTTGAATTTTTAAACAATCTAGTTCGGATGGTTGGTAGTTTTCATCAGCTAGTTGTTCTTCTGTCAAAAGCATTTTACAAACTCCTCTATCTTTCGTAAAAGGAGTATGAGCAGAATAAGTAATAACATATGATACAAAATTTTGATTTAACGGATTTTCCATATTAAAAATTTTAGCATTAAATTCTTCGTTTAACATAAGCTCTCTATCTAATTGATAAGCTTTACTATCTTTATACATATCCATATCTTTAAGACCATTGTAAGAATTATAACCAAAATTTTTATAATTAACCCCTCTTGAATAATATTCACTAGAATTCATATGAAAAGCATTAACAGTATAACCAACACTTTTAAATAAATTTGGTAAAGAATAATCAAAGTTATTTTTACTAAATGTATAAGCATTTTGATTATATGTATAAGGGGTAGTATACCCTGTATTAACCATAAATTCAGAATTGAAAGTTGAGCCTCCTCCATTAACAAATGAATAATGGTCAGTGAAATTAATAGAGTTTTTACGCAATTTAGCAAGATTAGGCATAACTTCTTCATTGGTTAAAAACTTATCAATACTTTCTAATTGAACTAAAATTAAATTTTTACCCTCAAACAATCCAGTATAATCATTTTTATGAATATTTAACTCCGTATTAAAAATATCATCTAAGAATGTTAAACTTTCATTATCACTTTTATCTTCATTACGAATAAAATTTATATATAAATTTCGAAAATTATATTCAAATAAACCTACTAATTCCATACTCTTATTATTATCATTAAAAGTATTATAAACATTTCTTTTATTACCAAATGCATTCCATTCTAATTGTGTCGTTGCTTTTCCAAAAGTAAGTGGATAGACCGTGTGAAATACTCCAAAAAGAACAACCGCAATAATTAAACTTCGAATATTATTTGTTTTATTATTATTAAAGTTTTTGAAAGTTAAAATCATAAAAATTAAACTAACAATCATTACTATATACATCCATGGTTTTATGTCTTTTAAAGTATCAAGTAAATAAGAACTACCTTCACTAATTGCACTTAATACTGAAAAATCAAAAAATATTTTAAAATAAACATAATATAAATTATGTACTAAAAACATTACAAAAGAAAATCCAAAAAATAACCCATAAATAAGTTTCCCATAGATATTTTTAAGATACTTAACAAGAAAAATAATTAAAAATATCCAAGCAATCGAAAACAAGTTAGCTTCATAAGAAGAAAAATCTACAAAACCTATAGAATTAGTATTAATTCTAATTGATATATCTAAAATAAACAATGATAAAAACATAAAAATATACATTTTATTTTCCAAATAAAATTTTTTGATTATTTTAAGTATTTTTTTACCTGTTTCTTTATATGGAAATTTTTTAATTTTATTAATTATTTTTTGAAATTGTAATTTAATTTTTTTCATTTTTAAACTCCATTCTATTATGATTATATCATAAAAATTGAATAATTAATTTAAAAAAAACAAGTCTTGACACTTTTTAATGTAAAGACTCATTTATGCATAGCCTTTTTTCTTAATTCAGCATTTAAAATTTTCTTTCGTAATCGAAAGCTAACAGGAGTTACTTCCACTAATTCATCCTTATTAATATAGTCAAGAGCAATCTCTAAAGACATAACACGTGGTCGTTTTAAAACAACTGTATGATCACTTCCTGCTGCTCTTGTATTAGTTAAGTTTTTACCTTTAACAACATTAACAGCAATATCATCATCGTGATTATGTTCTCCAACAATCATACCTTCATAGACTTCAACTCCTGGTTCAATAAACATTGTTCCTCTATCTTCTAATTGTCCTAAAGCATAAGCAGTTGCTTTCCCATTTTCCATAGAGACTAATACCCCAAGTTTTCTTTCTCCAACCTCATTTTTGACCATTTCACGATATTCTTTAAATGTATGATTCATAATACCATAACCTTTTGTAATTGTCATGAACTCTGTCATAAAGCCAATCAAACCACGAGATGGTATCATATAATTAAGTCTTGTTGTCTCACCTAAATTTTGCATATTTAAAAGATTAGCAAATCTATTTCCTAAAGATTCAATAACAGCTCCTACATAGTCATTATTAACATCAATTTGTAATTCTTCAAAGGGTTCACATTTAATTCCATCAATTTCTTTAATAATTACTTGAGGTTTCGATACTTGAAGTTCAAAACCTTCTCTTCGCATATTTTCAATTAAAATTGATAAATGTAACTCTCCTCGTCCTTTAACTAAAAAACTTTCTTGATCATAAGGTGTAACTTTTAAACTAACATCTCGTTCTGTTTCTTTTTTTAATCGTTCTTCTATCTTTCTTATTGTTAATAACTTCCCTTCCCGACCAGCAAAAGGTGAAGTGTTAACTCCAAATGTCATTTCCAAAGTTGGTTCATCTATTCTTAACTTTGGTAACGCCTCAAGACACTCAGGATTACAAATCGTTTCTCCAACATTTATATCTGGAAGTCCAGCAATTGCTATAATATCTCCAGCTCCTGCTTCTTCGATTTCTATTCTTTTTAAACCATGATAGCCAAACATTTTTTGGATTCGAAATTGCTTTTTTGTTCCATCAAGTCGTATACAAGTAACGTTTTCCCCTACTTTAACATGGCCTCTTTTAATAACTCCAATTCCAATTCTTCCTACAAAATCATTATAATCAAGTAAGGCTGGCTGGAATTGTAAACTACCATTAGGATCTCCATCTGGTTCTTTAATATTAGCAACAATTGTATCTAGTAATGGTTCCATTGTTTCCTTTTGAGTACTTGGATCGGGATCTAAACTCGAAGTTCCCATTATTGCACTAGTATAGACAACTGGAAAATCTAATTGGTCAATATCAGCCCCTAATTCAATAAATAAATCTATTACTTCATCTACTACTTCTTTAGGTCTAGCTGATGGTTTATCAATCTTATTCACAACAACAATAGGAGTAACCTTAGCTTCTAAAGCTTTTTTTAACACAAATCTTGTTTGAGGCATAGTGCCTTCATAAGCATCAACTACTAATAATACTCCATCAACCATATTCATAATTCGTTCAACTTCTCCTGAAAAATCAGCGTGTCCTGGAGTATCAAGAATATTAATTTTCAAACCTTTATAATCAAGTGATGTCGTCTTAGCTAAAATTGTGATTCCTCTTTCTTTCTCTAAATCATTAGAATCCATTGATGTTACTTCTTCATTTTCTCTAAAAATACCACTTTCAAGTAACATTTTATCTACTAGTGTCGTTTTACCATGATCAACATGAGCAATTATGGCTATATTTCGTATATTTTTCATCTAAACACTTCCCCTTACAAACTTACTCATTATATCATGAAAAAGTTACTTTTGACAAGAGTTTTATAATACTTTTTAAAGAATATTTTCATCTCTTAAATAATTAATGCCTAATTGAAACAATTCTTCTTGTTTATCTAATTTTATTTTCTTATAATCATAGATATACATTAAATTATTCTTAAATATTAAATAATATTTATTTTTAAATCTATCAACTAGGTATTTAGGTTCTTGATATAACTTTTTAAAATTTAATTTTAAAACCATCAATTCCATATTAGTATTAACAATTAATTCTAAATTAGGTTTTTTATGATATCTTTCTTTATAATTATCTATCAAATCTTTAATATCACTTCTTGTTAATTCTAAAGATAATGTAATTCGCTCTACTCCTAAGCTATGTAAAAGAGCAACACTATAAGAATTTGTTACATTAAGCGAATAATCTGTAATCGTTTTTTTAAGACTTAAGCCTCCTATTTCTCCAACTAAATACTCTGTATTGGAATCGAGTCCTTGATAACTATTCATAACTTTTGGTAATTTTCTAATTACTTTACCACCTACTAAATCTAAATTTTCTGTATAAACTTTTTTATATTTATCTTGAATATCATTTTGATTATTTGTAAATAAAGTATAATCATTTTCTTTCTTAAAATCTAAAACATCTATCGTATATTCTTGCTTTATAAACTTTTTTGTCATTCTTTCAAGTCTCTCAACATCTAATAATCTTAAAGCATCTCTTTTTAAATTATTAATTAAACTAATTGGAATAAATAAACCTTTATCAAGATTTACTTTAATATCTTCAATTTCATATATCGTATTTTGTATTTTTGAGAGTTTACTTTTAATAGTATCTTCCGTTATTTCTTTATTTTGAGCCTTATCTGGTATACTTCCTTCTACATAAATATCTTTTATACCATCACTTACTTTTAAGGATATGTTTTGACTTTTTAAAATATTAATTTCAAAATTGATTGGCACTTTTCGTATTTTCTTAGAGATAATTTCTTGAATTTCTTTTTCTATTTCAAAAGATGATGTTCTTAAAACTATACTATTAATTGGTACTTCTTTATTAACCTTTAACGTAATAATATCTCCCTTTTTAGCTTTATGAACTAAATTATCTTTTATTTTAAATTCATTTAGTATTAAACCATATTCAAAATTATCAGCAATAAGTCTTAAGCCATCATGAATTGAAACATCTTCAGTTAATTTAATTGCAATTTTTTTATCTACTACTTTAATAACTTTTCCAACTAAAACGCCTTGATGATTAGGTGATTTAGAATTAGTTATATCTTCACTTCTAGCTCCGAGCATAAAACCTTTGGTATAATCTCGATTAAAAACATTTTTAAGTTTCCATAAATCATCTTCATTTACTTTAATTTTTTTGGTTTTAAAATAATTATCTCTTGTTTCTTTATATAGTTTTGTTGTAAGGTAGACATAACTTGGACTTTTCATACGTCCTTCAATCTTTAAACTATCAACTCCCACATCAATTAATTTATCAAGATAGTCTAATGTATTTAAATCTTTCATACTTAAAGGGTATTTAGATTGATTAACAATTTTTCCAGTTTCTGATTCAATATCAAAAGGAAGTCGACAACAACCACTACAAGTACCACGATTACCACTTCTTGGGCCTATACTTTTAGCAAATAAACACATACCAGAATAAGAGGCACATAAAGCTCCATGAACAAAGACTTCAACTTCTAAATTGGTTTCTTTTTTGATTTGCTGTATTACATTAAGAGGAGTTTCTCTTGCTAACACAACTCTTTTAATTCCTAATTTCTGGGCTATCTTGGCTCCTTCTAAATTATGAATATGCATTTGTGTTGAGGCATGAATTTCTAAATTAGGAAAAGTTTTATGAACTAAATCAATCATACCTATATCTTGCATAATTATTGCATCAACGTTATTTTTATATAGGAATTCAACATATTTTAAAAACATCTTAGTCTCTTTTTCTAAAACTAAAATATTACAAGTAACATAAACCTTAACTCCATATAAATGGGCATAGTTAATTGCTTCTTTAATTTCATCTTCCTTAAAGTTATCTGCAAAAGCTCTAGCTCCAAACATTTTACCAGCTAAATAGATAGCATCACACCCACCTTGAATGGCTGCTTGAAATGCTTCCATTGAACCAGCTGGCGATAAGACTTCAACTTTTTTCATATTATATCCTTTCCAACGAATAGATTATAACATAGAAAGAAAAAAAAGAAAATATTTCCTTATTTCATAATATTTTCTTTAAATAATTTTACAAATTCTTCTTTGATTAATTCTTTATTTTCAACTCTAGTTCCCTTTGTAACTTTAACATTTTTTTCATAGTATTTATCATTATTCTTATCGTATAAACTTAAAAAGACAGTTGCATTATCTCCAAAGTCATTATTAGGATCAATATCATTTATTTTACCAGTTACTCCAAGAGCATAATCAGAATTAGTAAATTTGGAGATACTTAAACTCATAGCTTTAGCACATTCCATACTATAAACCGAATACTTATCTATTATTTCTTTAGCTACTCCCATTTTTATTTTAAATTCATTAGAATAAGTAACAGCTGAAAACTTTAAAACTAAACTAGACCCACTTATATTGGTAATACAAGAAGCAATATAACCACCAGTAGCAGACTCCATTGTACTAATTGTTTTTCCATGTGATTTTAAATACAAAACTAGTTCTTGCATTAACTTACTCTCCTAATTCTTAAACTCTTAGTTTTACTTTCTTCTTTTTGATTAATAATTTGGAAATTATAAAATAATTTTGATGTACCAACTAATCCTTTTCTTACTTCTTCTTCCGTTAAGCCTTGAAGCTTAAAAGGTTTTATGTCGTCTATAAAATCAGGTAAACTAGCTTTATATTTGCTAATTACTTTTTCATATAGTGTAATTCCAAGAATTGCATCTTCATAAATTTCTAAATAAGTACCATCCATATTTTTTATTATTTCATGATTTAGAAAATAATACTTATCAGGAAAATATTCAATATTTCCAAGTTTTTCTAAAACAGCAGATTGCAAATAATTTTTATAATCTTCTTTAAATCTAACCGAAATTATACTTCTTAAATAATATATATCATCCATTTTTTCCTCCAATTATTACTAATATATTATCATTATAACATATTATTCCAAATAATAAATAAATTTAACAGTAGTTTTTACAAAAATAATCAAATTGTAAATTAAAAAAAGAGCTAGATATACCTATCTAACTAATTTTCTTTGATGTTTTTATTTTCATCAATAATTTTTTGAACTTC
>CAYTGK010000054.1:0-7147 GCA_964437305.1 uncultured Muribaculaceae bacterium | reverse complement strand
CTTCTTGAATATTATAGACATAAACATTAAATTTAATACCTTTACCATTATCTTCAACTGATAATCCTTCCATATGAACTCCACTTGCTAATAAATTAGAGCCATTATAAATTGGAGTTACACGATATAAAACATGATTATTTGTTTTTTTAACATAATCAGCAACTTTATTTTCAAATTCTAACATACCTTTGGTATTCATATATCTAGTACAAGTAATTAAATTTTCTGCATTAGCATTTTCACCTGTTAACTGAAAGCCAATTAAATGACAACGATTATATAAATATTTGCCATCGACTATATCATACTTTACAGTATGCCAACCACTTGGTTTTATCATTCCTATTGAGCCTCGTTCTTCAGTTGGCATTAATGATTTATCAATCTTAGCAAAAGCAACTTGAGTTCTTCCTAAAAAATCTAAATTACTATAATATTCAAAAGTTTCACGCTTTTTATCAGCTTCACTAAAATTGGGGTCATTATTATTGATAATAACATAAGGTTTTCCATCATACTCTGGTATAGTTTCTAAAGAATAAGATTCACTTGGAAAAATTTTAATTATAAAATCATTGATTTCTTTATGAAAAACTCCTATTAAAATAGCAATTATCAATATAATTAATTCTAACTTTAAATTTTTACGTTTCTTCATTACTCCACCTACTCTATAATATTAATTTACTAGATTATTTAGGCAATGTCAATACATTAAGTCTTGAGTTAAAATTAATTTGATAAATTTTATTATCTATATTTTACAAGGTATTATAAAAATTTATTAATTCTAAATTAAAAATAGGAATTTAAATTCCTATTCGATACTTTCTAACATCTTAATTATACTAATTCCATAACCTCTAGTGTTATCACTTACAACTGTATGAGTTACTGCTCCTATTATCTTATTATTTTGAATAATTGGAGAACCACTCATTCCTTTTACTATTCCACCAGTTTTTTCTAAAAGAGTAGTATCTGTAATTTTAAATAAAATATTTTTCGTATCGCTTTCTTTATCAACACTTAAAATTTCAATATTGAAATCTTCTACTTTATTATTATCTAAAGTAGTTCTTATAATTGCACTTCCTTCTTTAATCTCATCGAGTTGACCAACTTCAACTAGCATCTTGGAGTTATAGTCATCACTATAAGTACCATATATTCCTGTTTCCTCATTTTGGTCAATCGTACCATATGTGGTATCAAAATAAAATTTAGCATTTTTTTCACCTGGTTCGCCATCTTCACTTCTATCAATTGATAAAACATCAGCTTTAAATATCTTACCATCTTTAATTTCAAACTTTATATTAGTTTTACTATCCGTGATAGCATGACCTAAAGCTCCATATTTATTCGTAGTTGGATCAATAAAAGTTAAAGTTCCAATTCCTGTTACACTGTCTTTTACATAAAGACCAGTTTTAAATATACCACTAGAATCTTTAACTAAATTCATATTAGTTGTTTTCTCTTGTCCATTTCTTTTATAACCAATTACTAAATTAATTCTATCATCATTGGTATTAATTAATTTTAACATATCATTAATTGAAGAAATATCTCTGTCATTAATAGAAATAATTAAATCTCCTATTTGTAAATCTGTTTTAACATTCTCTGTATTATAAAAGCCAACAACTAAAATACCATTACTATGAATATTAATACCTAAATTTTCACCACCAGGGACTAGATAATTAGAATAGGCAAAAGCATTAAGTGGAAGTATAATAAGGGTTAAAAAAAGTATTAGTAGTTTTCTTTTAAAATTCATTTTTCTCACTCCTTTTAAAATGAACTACAATACTATTATTAACTAAATTATTTATTTAAACGTTCCAATATTTTACTTTCTAAAGCTTTTAAAGTAAAACCAAAATGCTCAAGAATTTCCATTTTTCCACCTGATACTCCAAATGTTTCCATACCTATTACATCTCTAGTTAGTTCATAATAATAATTAGGACTACCTAAGGTTATTGCAATAGTTTTTTCAGAATTAATTTTTTCTTTTAGTTCTTTACTTATATTTTTCATACATGGAACACTATAAACTTTTGTATCTATTCCAATTTCTTTTAAATTTTGACTTAATTCCATAACAATTCCTAATTCTTCTCCATTAGCAAGTAAGTTAATATAGTTATCAGTTTCATTTTCAATAACAACATACATTCCCTCTTTTATTCCACTTATTTTAGTATTATTAGAAATTTTTTTATTATCACGTGGTAAAACTAAAGCACTTGGATTTGTATTTGCTAGAATATCTATATATGATGCAATTAATTCATTTAAATCATAAGGTCTATAAACTTTTAAATTAGGAATTAATTCTAAAGATGCTAATTGTTCAATAGGCTCATGTGCAGGTCCATCTTCTCCTACTGTAATTGAATCATGTGTAAATATATAAATAACACCTAAATTCATTAAACTAGACATTCGAATACTTGGTCGCATATAATCTGAAAAAGCTAAAAATGTACTACCAAATGGTCTTAACCCTGATAATGCCATTCCATTCATAATGCCTGCCATCGCGTGTTCTCTTATTCCAAAATAAATATTTCTACCATCATATGAATCTTCTCTAAATATTTTCTCTTGTTTTAAATTTGTCTTACAAGATGATGATAAATCAGCACTACCTCCAATTAAAAGAGGAAAATTCATTGCAATTTGATTTAAAATTTCTCCTGATAAATCTCTTAAAGATTTATTTTCATAATCAATATTAAAATTATTTAAAGTATAAGTTTGTTCATGGTTAATAATCTTATCAATTAAAGTTTTATCTTCCATTTTTTGATATCTTTCTTGCCAGTTTTGATAATTTTCTTTACCTCTTGTTTCAACCATTTCTTTAAATTCTTTAACTACATCTGCTGATATAGTAAAAGGTGCATCATATAACCCTAGTTTTTCTTTAACATTTATAATATCATCATCATCTAGTGGTTTTCCATGAACTAAATTTGTTCCAGCATTTTTAGAAAATTCTCCAATAATCGTTTTAACAATAATTACACTTGGTAAATTTGAGCTTTTAGCTATTGTAATTGCTTCATCAATTGATTTAGCATCATTTTCCGATTCTATAACATTAAAATTTATACTTTCAAATCTTTTCTTAATATCTTCATGACTTGACGTTTTTAAATTATTATCTAAAGTTACATTATTACTATCATATAAAACAATTAAGCGTTTTAGTTTTAAAGTACCAGCTAAACTTAAAGCTTCATAAGTAATACCTTCTTCCATTTCTCCATCGCCACATAAAACATAAGTATAGTAATCTATTAAACCTTGAGTTTTACTTTCTAAATACATACTACTTATAGCCATTCCCACACTAGAAGCTACTCCTTGACCTAAAGGTCCTGTTGACATTTCAACTAAAGGAGTTATTTTATATTCTGGATGTCCTGGGGTTTTAGAACCTAATTTTCTTAAGTTTTTTAAATCTTCAAGTTTTAATACACCAAGCATATATAAGATACCATAAAAAAGGGGTACTCCATGACCAGCTGAAAAAACAAAACGATCACGATTTACAAATTCTAAATTATCTAAACTAATATTCATATGTCTTTTAAATAAAGTATATATAATAGGTGCAGCTCCTAAACAAATACCAGGATGTCCTGAATTTGCTTCATGAATCATATCAATAGCTAATCCTCTTAAAGCATTTATTCCTTTTAAATCATCTTCATAATTAATTTTATTATTATTTCCATTTCCTATATTAAACATATATTTCCTCCAAATATAATTCTAGCAAATTTTCTTATTTTTTAAAAGAAGTTTTCCTAAAATAAATGTAAATTATCTAGTAAGTAAAAATAGAAAGACTAAGTCTTTCTATTTTCTTTAAATCATATTTTCAAAGTCTTCACACATATCTTCTTCTAAAGACATCATATCTCTTTTTGTTCTTGAACTAAGTACATAATTATATATTAATAATCCTGTTCCAACTACAGCAGCAGTTGTTAGTCCAACAATCATTCCTTTTTTCACCTTTTCCATTTTATCACCTACTAAAAATATGATTTAGTATCACTAAGTGATACCATAAATAGTATAAGTTAAATTAAAAATTTTATACTAAGAATAACGACTTTTTATTTTTTCACATAAATTGGTTTTTCTTGAGTCCTCACGATTATTCATAACTCCTCTTTGAAATGCTTCTAATTCTCCAATTAAAATTAATTTTTGCCTACTACGTGTAACTCCAGTATATAAAAGTTTTCGATAGAGCATTCGACCATATTCCGTTAAAACTGGCATGATAATAGTTTTAAACTCACTTCCTTGAGACTTATGAATACTAATTGCATATCCTAAAGTAAAATTCATAAAAGTTGATTTATTAAATGTTACTAAATTTCCATCAAAATCAATCAAAATTTCTTTTTTGAAATTATCTATTTCGGTTATTATACCAATATCACCATTATATATATTATCATCAGGCATATTCATAAGTTGTAAAACCTTATCTCCAACTCGGTATACAACATCATAAATTATCATTTCATTTTTATCTGGACTTTTAGGATTATATAACTTTTGTAACAATTGATTTAAATTATTAATACCATTTAAAGTTTTATACATAGGTGCCATAACTTGATAATCATGATAATCTACATTCTTAAAGTCTTTCATAATTGTTGTTAATTTATCTTTTATATCCCTACTATCTGCTTGATAAAAAATTAAATCATCATCTTTATTAAATAAAGAGTAATCTATTTCACCTCTATTTACATCATAAGCTAAATTAATAATATTTGATTCTCCTTGTTGTCTATATAAATTTTTAAGTTCAATAGTAGGAAAAACCTCAGATTTAATTAAATCTTTTAAAATCTCCCCAGGTGAAACACTTGGTAATTGATTAACATCTCCAACTAAAATAATTCTTGTATCATACTTTAAGCCATTTAAAAGGGAACTAAAAAGTAATGTATCTAACATACTAACTTCATCAATTATTACTAATTTAGCTGTACTTTTATTATATTCATTAACTTGAAACTTATTTGTATCTTTATTCCATTTTAAAAATCGATGAATGGTACTTGCTTTATATAAAGTAGCTTCCATAAGTCTTTTACTAGCTCTACCTGTTGGAGCTAACAAAACAACATCTTCTATAATATCAGTATATTTTAAATTAAAGATATCTTTATATAAAGAAACAATTGATTTAATTATCGTTGTTTTTCCTGTTCCTGGTCCACCTGTTATAATTAAAAAATTTTTAAGAAATGCTTCTTTAATGGCTTTTCTTTGAATTTCATCATAAGTAATCGTATTTTCTTCTTCAAATTCAAGAATTTTTTTATCTAAATCTTTTTTATAATAAATATCTTCTTTATTATTTAAATAAGTTAATCTTTTAACAATATTATTATCAGCTTCATAATATTCCATTAATTGATATTGATTATCAAAATTTACAATTCTAAGTTCATGTATTAATTCTTCTAGACAATTTTCAAAAGTTTCATAATCAGGTTCAAAATTAATAACTACTTTTAAAGTATTAAATATTTCATCTTTATAAAAGTACGTATCTCCTTTTTCCATACCTAATGTTTGCATAGCATAAACAATTCCTGCTTTAATTCTTCTTAAATCACTTTTTTTTATGTTATTTTTTAAAGCAATTTTATCAATTTTTTGAAAAGACATTTTTTCTAAATCATAAAAAAGTTTATAAATATCTTCATTCACAACATTGACAGTTGTTTCTTTGTAATTTTTATATATCATTACAGCATCACTTGCTCCAAAGCCTAGTTCAGTTAAACTTATAAGGGTATCAGTACTTTGATCTAATTCCGTTAATTTATTAACAATAGTTGTAATGTTTTCATCAGTTAAAGATTTAATATCTTTTAAAACATTTTTATCTTCTTTAATTTTCTTAATAGTATCATCACCTAATTTTTCATAAATTTTTAAAGCTTTAGCTTCTCCTATTCCTTTAAAAGTTCCACCTGATAAAAAGGCAACAATACTATTTTTATCTTCTGGTATTATTTTTTGATAACTTGAAACATTAAACTGTTCTCCATATTTTTGATGTTTTTGAAATTCTCCAGTTAAACTAACTTCATCTAAATCATCAATATCATAGAAATAGCCTGTTATTGTAATAGACTTATTATTATATTTTTCATCAATATCATTTTCTTTAACTTTAAAAATTAATACACAATAATCATTTTCTGACTTATAAATAGTCTTGGAAATATGCCCTACTACTTTACTCATTTGAAACTCCTTGGCATTTAGGGCAATAATATGTACTTCTTCCTCCAATTTTTTTAACTAAAATTTTACCATGACAAACACTACATTCTTTTTTGGTATGAACAAGTAACTTATCTTGATAATTGCCTTCAACTCCTAAACTTGATGTATAACTACGAATAGTTGTTCCTCCACATTTAATAGCAGCATATAAGATTTCTCGTGAATTTTTAATAATAGCTTCACATTCTTTTTTTGTTAATAAATTTGCACTTTTAAAGGGAGATATATGACTTTTAAATAAAACTTCATCATCATATATATTCCCAAGACCAGAGATTATTTCTTGATCTAACAATACCGTTTTAATCGGTATTTTTTTATTTTTAAATTTTTCTATTAAATATGTACTAGTTAACTTTTCATCAAAAGGTTCAAGTCCTAATTTAGCTAAAGGTGTATCTATAAATAGTCTATCTTTTTTAACCAAAAACATAACTCCAAATTTTCTCACATCTTTATATCTTAAAACTTTACCATTATCAAATTCAAAAATAATATGTTCATGTTTTTGAGGCTCAACTTTATCTGTATAAAAGTATTTACCTTCCATTCTTAAATGACTTACTAAATCATAATTGGTTGTTTCAAATACTAACCATTTACCATATCTTTTAATATCAAGAATTTGTTCCCCAACTAAATTTTTAACAAAGTCCTGATAATTAGTTTTAATCATATCTTTATAAGTAACCGTTACTTTATTTATTTTTAAATTTATTAAATCTTTTTTTAAAACATTTTTAACCGTTTCTACTTCAGGTAGCTCTGGCATAATATCACATCCTTAGGA
>CAYTGK010000053.1:2953-7323 GCA_964437305.1 uncultured Muribaculaceae bacterium | reverse complement strand
AAAATTTTAGATGTGTTATTATATAAGAGGAAGTGATTATATATATGTTAATTACAAGTCTTGATAATAGTAAAATAAAGAAGTATTTAAAACTTAAAAATAAAAAATATCGAGATCAAGAAAAATTATTTTTAATAGAGGGAGAACATTTAGTAAAAGAAGCTATTAAGAGTAATAAATTAGTTGATTTATTAGTTTTAGAAAATACTTTAATTGATATAGATTTTGATTATACATATGTAACAAGAGAAATTATTAAGAACTTATCTAATTTAGAAAGTATCCCTAAAATGATTGGAGTAGTTAAGTTTTTAGATAGTAAAGAAATCACGAATAATAAAGTTTTAATTCTTGATGGTATTCAAGATCCAGGTAATTTAGGAACAATAATCAGAAGTAGTTTAGCATTTAATGTTAAAGATATAGTTTTAAGTTTAAATTCAGTAGATATATATAATGAAAAAGTAATCAGAAGTACTCAAGGAATGATATTTAAAGTTAATATTATAAGAGAAGATTTAATAAAAGTAATTACAGATTTAAAAAAGAAAGATTATCTAATTTTAGGAACTAATGTTAAAAATGGAATAGATGTTAAAGAAATTAATACTTCTAAGTTTGCTCTTGTAATGGGGAATGAAGGAAAAGGTGTAAGTTTAGAAATAAGTAATCTTTGTGATCAAAATTTATATATAAAAATTAATTCTAATGTCGAAAGTTTAAATGTTGGAGTAGCAACTAGTATTTTACTTTATGAACTTAATAGGTGATATATGGAAGTTTTAGTTGGAAAATATGTTAAAACCCATGGAATAAAAGGGGAAATAAAGATAAGATCCAATTTTAAATATAAAGATAAAGTATTTAAAATAGGTAATCAAATTAAAATTAAAAATCAAGAATTTACAATTGATGGGTATCGCAAACACCAAGAATATGATATGATAACTCTTAAAGGAATTGATAATATAAATCAAATAATTGATTTAAAAGGAAGTAATGTTTATATAGATAGATATTCACTTAATTTAAATAATAAAGAATATTTAGATACAGATTTAATTGGTTTAGATATTTATATGAATAAGAAATTAGTTGGTAAAGTATCGGATATTAATTATATAAATAATAATAAAAAATTACTAGTTGTAAATCAGAAATATATTCCTTTTGAATTAATTAAAGAGATTGATTTTAAAAATAAAAAAATTATAATTGAGGAGGTTTTAGGCTTATTATGAAAATAGATATTTTAACTCTTTTTCCTAATATGTTCGAAGGCTTTTTAAGTGAGTCAATTATCAAACGAGCAATAGAAAAAGGTCTAGTTCAAGTAAATATTCATAATTTTCGAGATTATACTAAAGATCCTCATGGAAAAGTTGATGATACTCCATATGGTGGAGGAGCAGGGATGGTCTTGATGTGTCAACCTATCTTTGATTGTGTTGAAAGTCTTAAAACGAAAGATAGTTTAGTTATTATGTTAACTCCTGAAGGTAAAAATTTTAACCAAAAGATGGCTCTTGATTTAAGTCAAAAGAAACATTTAATTTTAATCTGTGGTCATTATGAAGGGTTTGATGAACGAATTAAATCAATCTGTGATATGTTTATTAGTATAGGCAACTTTATATTAACGGGAGGCGAATTACCTAGTATGGTGATAAGTGATGCTATAATTCGTTTACTTGATGGGGTTATTGATAAAGAAAGTTTAGAAAGTGAATCTTTTAATAATAATCTTCTTGATTATCCAACTTATACTAAACCTAGAGACTTTAGAGGAATGTTAGTTCCAGATGTATTATTAAATGGAGACCATGAAAAAATAAAAGAATATAGACATCAAGAACAAATCAAGAAAACTAAAAAATATCGTTTAGATTTAATGGAGGATAAAAATGAATAATGTACATTATTTAATTGTTAAAGAAAAAAATAAAAAAGAAATAACCTACTTAGAATATGATAAATTAAGTGGCTTTAACATGACTCCTAAAAATAAAAATATTAAATTAAAAGATGCTATTAAGGTTAATAAAATGGTTATTATTAATCCAAGTTTTATTGAAAAGTTAATTAATAAAAAAATTAATGATAAGATTAAAAAATTAATTGATTTAATAGCCAATATTTATAATAATCCAGATGATGAAGACCCAGCTGGGACTTTGATGATAGCTTTAAATGAAGTAGAAAAGTTTAAAAGAGAAATGATTAATAAATATGAAGAATATATGACTCATGAACAAATAAAACTTTTAGAAAAAAAAATTGCTATCTTAGAACAAGAAGTTACTATGCGAGCTTATTATATAAATGAAAGACAAATAGAGGATGAATATGAAACTAAAAAATCAAGGTAAGTTTGGAAAAATCTTAAGTGTCGTTTTGTTTATCTTTTGGCTTCTTTTAATCTTTTTCTTTTCAAATCAAAATGGGGAATTATCGAGTCAAAGTAGTAGTTTGATTATTAAGATTGTAAATTCTTTTTTAAGAATTTTTAATTCAAATATTGATATATCAACTTATCCTATAACTTCATTTATTATAAGAAAACTTGCCCATATGTTTTTATATTTTATGTTATATTTATTGACTTATTATATAATGTATCAATTTAAAATTGAAAAAAGAAAATGGTTGGCTTTATTATTTTGCTTTTTTTATGCTATAACTGATGAAATTCATCAAATATTTATTAATGAAAGAAGTGGACAAATTATAGATGTTTTAATTGATACCAGTGGAGCTTTAATTGCTTATTTTCTAATTTATCTTAAAAAGATTTTTCATAAGAAAGTGTCAAAAGCCTAAGAGGCTTTTTTCTTTAGACATAAAATATTATGAAATTATTTACCAAATAATTAATTCATGATATAATGTACTAGAGTTTGAGAGAAATAGAGAAAGGATAATAATAATTATCAGGTAAATTACAATATCTCTCTTGTACTGATATTTATTATTATATAGAGTTATATGCAGATAAAAGATATCCTTGATAAAAATATTAATATTAAATTTAATAATATTGTTTTAAATTCTAAATATGCAAAATCAGGAGATTTATTTATTCCTTTTGGTGGTATTGAAGATAGAACTATATATATAAGAGATGCTTTAGCTAAAAAGTGTAGTGCTGTTATAACTGATAAAGATTATGAAGATGATTTAGATAAAGTTATTAAAGTTAAAGATTTAGATAAAGAAATAATTAATATCTTTAATAAATATTATAATTATCCCTTAAAAAATATAAAATTAATTGGAGTTACAGGAACTGATGGAAAAACAACAATTGCTAATGTTTTAAGTAACCTTCTTGATTGTCCTAGTATTGGAACAAATGGTTTTATAATAGATGGAGTGAATACCCCTTTAAATAATACAACTCCACCTATTGACTCTTTATATGCTTGTTTTGATGAAGCTAGAAATCATAAAGCTAAACATATTGTAATGGAAACATCAAGTGAAGCTTATTTAACCAAAAGAATAGGGGCTTTACCTTTTGATATAGCAATTTTTACCAATATTACTAAAGATCATCTTGATAAACATAAAACTTTTGAAAATTATTTAGAATGTAAATTACAATTATTTAAAAATAGTAAAATTGGAATTTTAAATCATGACAGTGAATATTATTCTGAATTTCGTAATGCTTCAAAAGTTTCATATTCTTATGGTTATAAAAAAGGTTCAACTTTAAGAATAATATCCCAAAGATTATATTTTGATAAATCAATTATTACTTTTAACTATCAAGGTAAAAAGTATAAATTAACTTATCCCTTACTTGGCAGTTTTAACGTTTATAATGTTGCAGCTATTATCTTAACAATGCTAACTTTAGGTTATAAAATGGAGGAAATATTTGCTAGATTTAAAAATGTTAAACAAGTAAATGGTCGAATGGATATTGTTTATAAAGATAAATTTTATGTAGTAATAGATTATGCTCATACAACTAATTCCACTACCAATGTTTTAAAGTTCTTTCATAAATGGAATAAAAATATAATTACAATAGTAGGGTCAGCTGGTGGAAGATATAAAGAAAAAAGAAAAGAAATAGGAGCAGTTGCTTTAAAATATTCCAAACTTGTAATATTCACGATGGATGATCCAAGATATGAAGATCCAAGTAATATTATAGATGATATGTTAAATAATACCAAGAAAACTAATTATAAAAAAATAGTTAATAGAGAAATGGCTATATCTTATGCTATTAAAAATGCTCAAGCTGGTGATTTAATTTTAATTCTTGGTAAGGGTGGAGATAATTATATGTTAGTTGAAGATAAAAAATTGCCTTATAATGATTACGAAGTTGTAAAAAAATATTTGGCAAAATAATT
>CAYTGK010000053.1:0-2853 GCA_964437305.1 uncultured Muribaculaceae bacterium | reverse complement strand
GTTAGACTTTTCAAAACTAAATACAAAGTTAACTCCTGGACATTTTTCTCTTAATAATTTTTCTAAAGTAGCTTTTGTTTGTTCAGGATTTCCTCTTGAAATAAGACTACCATCAATTACAAATTCATAGGTTTTAGCTGGTCCTTTACTTAAAGTAATATTAACAGTCGACCATTTATTTACTTTCCCAATTTTATCTTGTTTGATTGCAGTATCTTTTGTTTCATTTGAATAAGAAGAATTATAAGTAAATTTACAAGTTAAACCTAAAGATTTACAAGTAGCTTCAATTTGTGATTTTGTTTTTCCAATAAAGCTTGGAATAGTTACTTTTTCATATATACCACTTGATAAAGTAATAGTAACATTAGTCCCTTCGGCAACAGTTGAACCTGATTTTTTAGATTGATAAGTGGCAATATCACGTTTTACAGTTTCACTATATGAGCCATATTTAAAAGTACAAGTTAATTTTAAAGTTGAACATTTATTAGAAATTGCACTTTTTCCCATACCAACAAAGTTAGGAATAGTAACTTTTTTACCTTGAGATATTGTTAACAATATCGTTTCTTTCCCAGTCATTTTAGTTCCTTCTTTTGGATAAGTTTTAATAACGGTATCTTTAGAATAAATATCAGAAAATTCATATTGTTCTTCATACTTTATATTATTTTGATTAGCCCATAGTTTAAATTCAGATAAATTAGTAACTTTTGGCATTATCATACTACCTTTAGAAACTGTTATTTCAATAGTTTCATCTTCAGCTACTGTTTCCCCTTCTTTTTTACTACTGTTAATTATTTTACCAGAGTCATACTCTGTATTATATTGTTCAATAAATTTAATATTAACGTTATTTTCGGTAGCCCATTTAGTTATTTCATTAGTTGTCATTTTTAAAAAGTTTGGAACAGTTATTAAAGAGCCTTTTGAAACAACTAGTGTAAGTTTATCTTCAACTATTTTATCAATTACACTTTGACTAATAACATAGTTAGCTTTAATCTTATTATCATTTTTATATTCGATTACATAATCAATTGCATAACGTTTTAAATAAGCTATAGCTTCAAATTCACTTAAATTTCTTAAATCTTTAACAGGAATTTTTTCAAGTTCATCTGGTCCATAAGAGAAAGTAAAAACAATTTTATCATTTCTTTTCATTGAACCACTTCCTAGTTGTTCAATTAAAGTATCTCTTTTAGTATCCGATTTAATAAATTCAATGTCAACATTATTTAAATTATTCTTTTTAATATATTCCATTATTTCATCAAAGGTTAAACCTATCATATTAGGAACAATTAAGCTTTTATCATAATTTGGTCCATCTGAAACTGTTACTTGAAAAGACGTTTCAATATCTTTAACTAAAGTTTGAATACCATATTGTTGCATAATAATATGATTTTTAGGAATAGTATCACTAAATTCATGTAAAACTTCAAGTTCTAAATTATTATCTTGAGCCCATTCCATAACTTCTGTGATATCCTTATTTATAAAATCTAAAACATAAATATCAGTTGAGGCTGAGTAGGATACTGAAAAGATACTATAACCAACTAATACAAAAGTTAAGATTAAAACATAAGGGGTTGTTTTTTTACTATTTAATTTAAATAAAATCAAAACAACAACAAAACTTACAAGTATAAATATAATATTAGGAGATGTAAGAAGTGATGCAATTTCTAAATTACTTTTATCTAAACCTTGATAAATTTTATAACTATAGAGAATTAAAACTAATAAACACAAGATTAAAAGAAAAATTGTTAATTTACTTTTTTCTGTTTTTTTAGTAGTCTCTTTAGATTCTTCTTTTATATTATCAATCTCAACAACACTTTTTTCTTTTTTTTCTTTTAAATCAGTCTTTTTCTTTTTTTTATCAATATTTGAAAAGTCATAATCTGAGTCGTTTAATTTATCTTTTCGATTTTTCTTATCATCTTTAATTTCAAAAGTAAATTCTTGTTCATCATCTTCAAGTGCCACTAAATCAACTTGTTTTTCTTCTTTTTTATCCTTTTTTGATTCTTCTAATTCATTAGCAAATTCTTCTTTAGTTACAGGAATTTCGATTTTATCTAATTTAACATCATCTTGTATTTCTTCTTCAATCTTAATAACTTCTTTGTTATTTAAATTCTTTTGCAAGTCTTTCTTTTTCATATACTCACCTTCTATTTTCTAAAAATATTATATAAAAAAAATAACAATATTTAAATACTTTCAGCAATAATATTCAAAACTTGACATTTACTTTGTAAAGTCTTTTAAAAAGAAATTTTAATAAAAAAACAAAAATCTATGTTTTTTTTCATAAATTTAGTTTATAATTAAAGAAAGAGATGTTATAGGATAGGTGAAAAAATGAAAAAATGGTTTTATTATATAATATTTTTATTATTACTTTTATTAATTAATTTAATTCCTACTTCTGGAGGTAATGTTGAAGTTATAGGTGTTAATATTAAAGATTAAATTGTTGTAGTTTTAACTAGTTTAAAGTATAAAGAAGAATTTAATTGATAATAAAGAATGTAAAATAGTAAAAGAAAATCATAAAGAAAATTTAATAAAGTTTTTTAATTTTCCTTTAATAGCCCCATGAATATAATGATTTATAATTACTATATCAAAATATTAAATTAAAAAATACAAAAGAGGAGATATAAAATGGAGTTTCAAAGGTTAGAAATATTATTACAAGATAAACTTGAAAATTTAAGAGATTTAAAAGTTTTAGTTTTAGGAGTAGGAGGAGTAGGGGGAGCTTTAAGTTTAGCTTTAGCAAGACTTGGTATTAATAAAATTAGTTTAGTTGATTATGATAAA
>CAYTGK010000052.1:0-7333 GCA_964437305.1 uncultured Muribaculaceae bacterium | reverse complement strand
TGCATAAAGTTAAGTGGTGATAACTTGAAAATTAAAAAAATAATTTATACTAGTTTTATAGCAATACTTTTAATAGTTTCCTTATATTTAATAAAAAACATAACTCTTAAAAATAATTATACTGATTTTCTTCATTTAATTACAGCAAAGTTTAGCCATGAAAAATATGATTATAAATTTGATTTAATGAGTATTTATATTAAAAATTTAAAAAGTAAAAACCATTTTAGAGGGATAAGTCAAGAAAAAAAAGATACAACTATAGCCTCTATGGCTTATAATGATGATAAACCTATTATTTATATATATAATACGCATTCTAATGAAGAATATAGTTATCAAAAAAATGCTATTTATAATATTATTCCTAATGTTAAAACAGCAAGTTATATATTAGAAGATGAATTTAAGAAATTAGGATTAAATAGTATTGTTGAAACAGAAAATACAATTGATTTAGTTAATGCTCAGAATTTAAATTATGCAGATAGTTATAAAGTAAGTAGAACTTTACTAGAAGCTAAAAAGAAAGAAAATAATTCTTTAATTTATTATATAGACGTACATCGAGATAGTGTTGCAAGAAATGCTACCACGACAACTATTAATGGAGTTAGTTATGCTAGAACTATGTTTTTACTTGGATTAGAAAATCCAAATTATAAAGAAAATCAAAAAATGATGGAAGAAATGGATAACTATTTAAATACTAATTATCCAGGCTTATCAAGAGGTATTTATAAAAAACAAGGGAAAGGTGTAAATGGAGTTTATAATCAAGATTTTAGTCCCAATGTTTTTCTAGTTGAAGTAGGAGGAGTAGGTAATACAATTGATGAAGTATCTAATTCTTTAAAAGTAATAGCTAGTTGTGTTTATAATTATATAAATTCACATAAAACTAGTTAATTCTACAAGTTTAGACATTACGTTTATATATAATATTTTCTGGTGATAAGATGAAAAAGAAAGTATTTAAAGGTATTATATTTTTTTTGGTGATTGGTTTTTTAGGACTTTATTTTGCTTATAATAATGGTTATTATGAAAAAAAACAACAAGATAAGATTACTTTAACTAATGAGATGATTGAAAAATTTGAAGATGATATTAAAGAAGGTAAAGATGTAACCATTGAATCTTATTTTGAAGAAGAACCAGATTATAGTACTAAAGCTAGTCGATTTTCCTTAGAAATTTCCAATAAAGCTTCTTCCTTTGTTGATTCAGCTATTAAGTTTGTTTTTAATAAACTTGGAAATGTAATTGAGTAACTTATCTTAAAAAATTGCATAGAATACATTTTTAGATAGATAATCTAATTATTTATTCTTTTTTCATTTCAATATAATATATTGGAGGTGAAAAAATGAGTAAAAATGGAAGTAGATTATTTAAAAACTTTAATCCTTATATAACTAGTGCTTTTGGTTATCGTATTCATCCAATTACAGGAGTACGTAAATTACATGAAGGGGTTGATTATGGAACTAATAATCAAAAATTACCAACATATGGTATATCTAAAGGAGAAGTAGTTGGAACAGGCTATCAAAAAGCAATTGGCAATTATGTTTATGTAAATTATCCTAAATTAGAGCATAATGCTATCTATGAACATTTAGATAGTATCAGTGTTAAAAAGGGACAAAGTATTGATACAAATACGATTATTGGATATGTAGGAGCAACTGGTGATGTAACAGGTATTCATTTACATTTTGGTTGGTTTCCAAGTAAAGATCAAAATAAAGATTGGTATTCAAGAGATTGGCAAGATTTTGAAGAATACAATTTTCCATTAGAAATTAAATATTTAGGAACTCCTGTTGCAAAAAATACTAAAAAAGATCAAATTGAAGTAGTAATAAAAAATTTACATATTAGAAATAATGCTAATGGTGTAATTCTTGGATATGTCAAAGAAGGTATCTATGATATTTTAGATAAAAAAGTTTTAACAGACTATACTTGGTATAAAATAGGGGAAGGAATGTGGATTGCCTATATTAAAACTTATACTAATATTTATTTAAAAGAAGAAAAGCCAGATGACAAACCAAATAATGATACTCCTACAAAAGAGCCAGAACAAGAAAAAGAACCAGAGCTTGAAGATTCTAAACCTTTGGAAAATCCAGATAATGAAGAAGAAAATCAAGATGAAACTGAAACTTCAACTAATTGGTTTAGCAAGCTTATTCAAAAAATTATAGAATTTATTAAAAATTTCTTTAAATAAATTGAAAAAGTGTGATACAATATGTTTGGTGATTTAAGTGAGAAATAGGTCCGAGTTACGTGATATAAGTGTTAAAGTATTATATCAAGTTTATATATTAAATAATACTAATGTAAAATATGATGTTGAAACACTTATAAAAGAGCAATTAGAAGTTGAAAACGAGTTTGTTAATGAGTTAGTAAATGGTGTTATTAATCATCAAGATGAAATTTCCAAAATAGCTAATAATTATTTAAAAGATTGGACAATTGATAGATTAAGTAAAGTTGATAAAGCAATTCTTTCTATAGGTATTTATGAACTTTTATATATGGATACACCATCAATTGTTTGTATTAATGAAACGATTGAGTTAGCTAAAAAATATAGTGATGAAGATGTTGTTAAAATGATAAATGCAGTCATGGATGCTATTTATCATAATGAGGATTTACATGGAAAAGAATAACTATATAACTGTAACTCAATTAACAAGATATTTGAAATATAAATTTGATAACGATCCTAATTTAGGACTCGTTTTCTTAAAAGGTGAAATATCAAACTTTAAAAATCATACTAGAGGTCATTTCTATTTTACTTTAAAAGATGAAAATTCTCGGATTAATGCTATCATGTTTCAAAGTAATGCTTCAAAAGTTAAATTTCCAGTTAATGATGGAATGAAAGTTTTAGTAACAGGTAGGATAAGTGTATATGAAGCAACTGGAAGTTATCAAATATATGTTGAAGAAATGTTAGAAGATGGAGTAGGAGCATTATATTTACAATTTGAAAAATTAAAAGAAAAATTAATGAAAGAAGGATTATTTAAGGAAGAACATAAAAAGAAGATTCCCAAATTTCCTAATCGAATTGGAATTGTAACAGCTCCAACTGGGGCAGCCATTAAAGATATCTTATCAACAATCAAACGTAGGTGGCCATTATGTGAAACGATTTTGTTTCCCTCACTTGTACAAGGAGAATTAGCTAAAGATGATATTGTTAAAAATATTAAATTAGCTGAAAATTATAATTTAGATGTTTTAATTGTTGGTAGAGGAGGAGGTTCAATTGAAGACTTATGGCCATTTAATGAAGAGGTAGTTGCAAGAGCCATTTATGCTTCTAGTATTCCTATAATTTCAGCAGTTGGTCATGAAATAGATTTTACAATTGCCGACTTTGTTGCTGATAAACGTGCTCCAACTCCAACAGGAGCAGCTGAGATGGCTGTTCCCAATTTAGTTGATGTTGAAAATTACTTAAAGCAAGTAAACATTCGATTATATAAAGCTATTAATCATTTACTTGATATTTATAAAGAAAAATTAATAAGTCTTGAAACTAATAATATCTTCAAAAACCCAAAGAGAATATATGAAGTTAAAGAACAGATGTTCGATTTATTATATGAGAAACTCTTAAATGAAATGAATATTTATCTTGATGCGAAAAAAAATGCTTTAAATGTTATAAAAAATAGTTTTATTTTTAAAAGTCCCAATATTTTATTTACGGGAAAAATTTATCAATATAATGATTTAATTAAACAAATAAAAATAGGGATTACGAAAATTCTTCAAGATAAAACCAATACTTATATAAACCTTTTAAATAAAGTTGAAGTTTTAAATCCAATTACAACTATTAAACGAGGTTATACAATCACGACTATTAATAAAAAAACAATAAGTAGTATTAAAGAAGTAAAAAAAGGAGATAAAATTACAACAAAATTAGCAGATGGATATTTAGAAAGTGAGGTTTTAGATAGTTATGAATAGAAAATTAGAAATTATATATGAAAATGGAAATATAAGTCTTAAAATTAAAAAGGCTTGTTATGAATTTTTTGGAATTGATATAGTTGATATTTTTGATGATTTATTTAGTTTTGATAAAAAACAAACTATAGATTACCAAGATATTAGAAGAAGTATTACAACTGGTGAAAAGGTTAATATGTATAGATTAATGCATCCTAATTATTTGAAAAGTATTGTTGTTGATGATTATAAATTTAAAGGAGATAAATTATTATATCTTGATATTACTGTGAAAGAAGTATATGAAAATAAAAAATATATTTTATATTTTGATTTAGATAATTGGAAATTAAAACTTGAAGAAGATGAAAAAACTGGGTCTAATAATCAATATGAATATAGAATAGTTAAGACTGAGAAAGTTAACAAATTATTTGAAACTCAGAATATAGATAATTTTCAAGAAAATCATGCTATTTTAAGTAAAGAAATTTTCAAAAAGGCAAATGATGATAAAACTAGTTTAGTTAAAATTCATACTAATAAAGGTAATCGAGGTATAAATATAACTTCTGATAATAAAGAATATAGTTTATTTAAATATTATTTTGAAAATGCTAATATAAGTTCTTATATAACTTTAAAAATTGAAAATAAACAGTCAATTAAAAGTTATACTTATGAAGATTTTGAAAAAAATGAAACTTATGATAAAAAATTTATGATTCAAGATATAATTGATGCATATATGACAGGAATAGCAATAGATGATGATATTAAAAGTAGTTTAATGCTTTATGCTAATATTAAAAATAAATTTCAAAATATTAAAGATAAATTTAGTTATGAACTGGAAATTAAAACTCGAGTTAAAGGAATAGAAGGTAAAAGTGTTATGGAAGAAATAATTACTGATAATAATGGAATTATTAGTCTTAGTACCATGGAAAATATAAAAAAGAAAGTTAAAAATAGGAGTTAATATGGAAAAGAAAGAAAAAGAATTAAGTTTTGAAGAAAATATTCAAAAACTAGAAGAAATTGTTAAAGAGCTTGAAACAGGAGAAATACCACTTGATAAGGCCATGATGAAGTTTAATGAAGCTTGTGAGATTGCTAAAATATGTGATACTAAACTTAAAAATGCAACTGAACAAGTCAATAAAATTATGGCTAGTGATGGAACACTAAAAGATTTTGAAATTACGGAATAGTAATTAATGAGGGAAGTATGAGTAATAAACAAAGTAAAAATAATACTAATAAAAATGTAAAGGGACATAATAATTATAAAGTTTCAAAAAATGTAAAAAATACTTATACAGTTAAAAAGAAAGTATCTAATAAAGAAACTTTAGAAGAAGTTCCTATTCTTAAATTTGAATCTTTATCTGATAATGGAAATTCTTCAAAAATAAAAAATGAAGAAAACAAGATAAAACCAATTCCAATAGAAAATATTAAAGTAAGTAGTGAAGAAGTAGAGAAAAAAGAATTATCTCAAGAAGAAACAAAAGAAACTAATGCCAATAATGAAGAAGATAAAGTTAAATCTGATTTAAATAATTCAAGTAAGAATATTAATGAGCAAATTCAAAGTTTTGTAAGTATATTATTTACAATTATTATTTTTGTTGCCTTAGTTTTATTAATAATCATTTTATATAATAATTATTTTAAAAAGAAAGAAGAAATAAATTATGAAGAAGTATGTGCTGATTATATTGAAAAAGATTATGGTATAACTGAAGAGATGATTACTAATTTTGTTCGAAATGGACGGGCAATTATCTATAATTATAATAATTTTGATAAAAGTAAATTGACTAATGAAGATTTAATTAAATTTGCAAGTTACTTAATTTGGAGCGAAGATTTAGAATATGAAGTTTGTGATCCCAATGATAAGCGTTGTTTAGTTAGTAAAAAGGAAATGGATTTAAATACTTTACAAGCTAATTTAAGGAATTATTTAGATATCAAAAACTTGAAAATTGAATATCCAACTGAGTATAGTGATGATGATAAAACTAGATTATATGAGGATGGGGATAAGGTTATTTTAACGTTTAGTGAATTTGAATATCAAACTTTAAGACATAATATTGTTGCAACTAGTATAAAAGAAGATAAAGTTATAGTAACGTTTGCTTTAGAAAAATTAATAGATGATACTAATATTTATAGTTATGTTGGTTATAAAACTTTAGAATTAAAATATCATGATAAAAATTTTTCTATTGAAAAAATTGAAACAAGTTTAAAAAATTAAACTTGTTTTGTATATTTATGTACTTTATACATATAATTATTTAGATTATTTTTTAAAATTACTAATATTTGTTTGACTTCTTAGGTATTATATGATAAAATCTTTATGTTTGATGCCTCTATGCTCAAACCGCCTTGAAAAGGTTTAGAAACCAAATGGTACCTTAAAAGCGAGTCTAGTTTAAAAGGAGGAAAAATGAAAGCAGTTATTAAAACAGGTGGTAAACAATACTGTGTTGAAGAAGGAAGTGTTATCTACGTTGAAAAGCTAAATGCTAAAGAAGGAGAAAAGGTTGTTTTTTCTGAAGTGTTAATGCGTGATAAAGAAGTAGGTACTCCAACTATTAAAGGTGCAACTGTCGAAGGTGTTGTTGTAAAAAATGGTAAAGGTTCTAAAATTAAAATCTTTAAGTATAAGCCTAATACAACTTCAACGAGAAAAAAACAAGGACATAGACAACCATACAGTAAAGTTGAAATTAAAAAAATTGGTTAGTTATGATTCTTGTTACTAAAAAAAACAATAAAATTTCTTTATCTGGTCATAGTTTATATGCTGATTTTGGTAAAGATATCGTTTGTAGTAGTGTTAGTAGTATTGTAATAACAACTATTAATGGAATAATAGCAATTGATGAAGAAGCAATTAGTTATGAATTTACAAAAGATGGAATGAAAATTACAATCTTAAAAAGTGATAATGTGACTTTAAAATTAATTCAAAATATGATGGAATTATTAGACAAGTTAAGTCAAGATTATCCAAAAAATATTCAAATAAAGGAAGGTGTTTAAAGATGAAAAAATTAGAATTAAATATTCAATTGTTTGCTCACAAAAAAGGACAAGGTTCTTCAACTAATGGTAGAGATTCAGCTGGAAGAAGACTTGGAGCGAAAGCTAGTGATGGTGAATTTATTACAGCAGGTTCCATTATTTATCGACAAAGAGGAACGAAAATTCATCCAGGAATTAATGTTAAACGTGGTAATGATGATACTTTATATACAACAGTTTCTGGAATATTAAAATATGAACATCAAGGTTCTAAAACAATTGCAAGTGT
>CAYTGK010000051.1:0-7383 GCA_964437305.1 uncultured Muribaculaceae bacterium | reverse complement strand
TATTTTTATCAGTTGTCGTATCATTAGTTGATGAATTTTCATCAGTTTTATTATTTGATGTATCATTTGATTGGGTATTATCATTCGTTGTATCTTTTTTATCAGTAGTATTGTCTTTATCCTTATCATTTTTATTATTGTTATTATTATTGTTATTATTGGTATTTGTATTAATTATACTATTTACTTCAAAATAAGACTCATCAAAAGTTGGACCATAATCAATATTCGTAATATCAAAAGTCATTTCTACTTCATCTTTATCATTTAAAACTTCAACTTTCGTAATTTTTAAATCTTTATCAACTGTTACTCTTTGTTTAACTAAATTAGGATTATTAGGATAATTAACAGTACTTGTGAAAACATACATTGAATCTTTTTCTTCTTTAGTAACTTTACTATCATTATTCAAATCATCAATGATTGAGGCAAGTAGATAAATTTGAGAATTATTATAAGGCCAATCACTTTGAAATTTGAAACTCTTATTTAGACTTGGAGTTAGAACTATAACACACCAAAGTTTTAAATTTTTTATAATATCCCTTTTAATAATCATTAATTATAATTCAAATTTCAGTTACTCTAAAAACGGACACTTACTTTTTAATCATTTCTTTAAAACAATTTAAACTTATAATATATATCAATATTCTTTTCTTCATCTATTTCAATTCTATCAATTAGAGAACTAATTAAGGCTCGAGATGGATATTTCATCTCTAAAAACTCTTTAATTTTATCTTGATAATAATTATCATTCATTATTTGTTTTTTTTCTAAATCAAAAAGAAGATTTTCATATTCAGTTTTTTTCTTCTTTGTTTCATTTATCTCTAAAGTTAAGTTATTACAAGCCCTTCTATACATTTCTAATGTAATGTTACCATCTAATTTATCGTTATAACATATATCAATTTTTTTATTAAGGAATTTAATATTGTTTTCTAATCTAAAAATTTCTTCTTTTAAACTATCTTTTTTATTTTTTAATTTATTAGAGTTTTTAAGTACACTCTCTAAAGTTTTTTCATCTAAATTTTTTTTGACTATTTCTCTTAAGTTATCTAAAACAATATCTTCTATAACCTGATATTTAATAGAATGTGGAGTACATACATTTTGTTTTTTTCTTTTTGCCCAATAATTACAATTACCATATATTCTATGAACTGAACCATATTTTTTTGTTTGTTGGACACATTCTCTAAACCCCATTGTATGTCCACAATCTTTACAATAAATTAACCCTCTTAGCAATAGTTTATCTGTTATACCATTTCCTTTAATACCACGATTTTTATTACTTTGAAACATTTGTTGTACTAAATTAAATGTTTCTTCATCAATAATAGATTCTACGGCACCTTTAGCAACAATCCAATCTTCTTTTTTGGTATGAACTACCTTTTTAGATTTATAATTTACTTTCCGATTTCTACATTGAGTTAAATTTCCAATATAAGTTGGATTTTTTAAAATATCAGCAATCGTTCTAGTAGACCAGACTCCATAATGAAGATTATCTTGTCCTAGTTTCATGTTCTTATTCATGCTTGGAGTTGGAGTATGCTCATTTGTTAAACTATCACATATTTTACTTAAACTATCACCCCTAAGAAACATATCAAATATTCTTCTAACAACATATGCCTCATTTTCATCTATTTCTAATTTATGTTTATCATCTTTGTTTTTTTTATATCCATAAGGAGCATAGCACCCAACAAATAACCCATTTCTTTTTTTGGTATAAAGTGAACTTCTTAACTTATTTGATATATCTTTAACATACATATCGTTAAAGGCACTTTTAAATACTAACATATCATTTGCTGAATTATTTCTATTAAAAGTATCTATTCCATCATTAACAGCAACATATCGTATATTATGTTCAGGAAAATATATTTCTACATAATAACCAAATTCAATATGATCACGTCCCAATCTAGATGTATCTTTGGTAATAATCATATTTATCTTTTTGTTTTCACAATCTTTAATCATTCGTTTAAAACCAGCTCTATCAAAAGTTGTCCCTGATACACCATCATCTATATACTCATCAACAAATAATAAATCATTATCTCGAATATAATTCAATAACAAATCTCTTTGTGTAGATATACTTTCACTTTCACCTAATTTTTCATCTTCTCTCGATAGTCTTAAATATATTCCTACCTTATAAGTCGTATCTGTTATCATATAAACACTCCTCTATAAGTTTGAGGTTATATTGGTATTTTTATCTAAATTATTAAATTCTTTATCTAAAAAAGCTAATAAAAACGTACTTACTAATTCATTAAATATTATCCCATCTTCTTTAAATATGTTATTTACTTTATATTCTTCTTTCATAAGCCACCTCTATAAATGTATATGCACTTATCCTATAATTAATTTGTAAAATACTATTTTTCGTCATTATATTCTTTTATTAAAGATTACTACATTCCATAATAAATAGTGTTGGTGAAATAAATATTTATTTTTATGAAAATTGTTTAGAAACTAAAATAATAAAAGGAAGTAAAACATCAAGAATTTATAATTTCATTAAATTTAAAAAAGAGAACTATAAGTTAGTCCTCTCCCCAGTTCATTTATCTTTTTTTGATTCACCAACACCCTTACTTTAAAATATCTATATTTTTTATACTTTTTGAACTTTTTTTAATTTATTTATTCTATTTATTAATAAAGTACAAACTTTATCAATTCTTCTATCAGTCATTTTGGTAATTGATTGATATTTATGCAACAATTTTTCAAATTCTTTTACTACATCATTTAATTTATCTAAGTTAAATCTTTTTATATTTTTAATTTTTGTAATAATTGAATCAAAATTATCAACAGTATAAAAAAATCGTCCTTGTCCATTTATAATAACTTCATCTTCTGTATAATCTATTATGTTTAATGATTGACCATTATCAAATATTGGAGCCATATCTAACCATTTTAATGTATTAACATCTCTTATTATTCCAAAGTTATTTAAATGTCTATCTTCATTTACAATTAAATAATCAAGAATAAACATATTTTCTAATTTTTCTCGAACATCATTAATTCCTTTTTTTTCTAAAATATTAATATATTCTTCATAAGCATTTTCTTTTTCATTCATATCATGCAATATTTGATATGCTGGTATTAACTCTGTATTAGTATTAATAAAACATTCACATTTTGAAACAACTTTATCATTTACTACATCTAACGTATAGGTTACGTGATTAAAATCTAATCTTTCACATATCATACTAGCTAATACTTCATTAAATGGTTGCATTACTTCATTTTTGTATCCACCTTTTAATAAATATCTCTTATTATTTTCAATAATCCATGTTTTCTTTAACCTACCATCAGTAGTATTATTGGGTGATATTAAACTAATTTTGGCACTACTATCTAATTCACTACCAAATGTAGCATTAGTAAATTCGGAATCTTCAAAATCATGTTCAAAGAAATTAATATCCTTATACTCTATATTAGAATTAGTTGGCATCACCCAATATTGATCAGATAATGATAATCCAAAAGATTTATCTAATAATTCTAAAGGTGATGTTATATTTAATTTAGCAAGTAACAAATCTAAATCATCTCTCCAAGATGGAATTCCTCTTCCTTTAAACCAATCTGTAAGTATCGGAGTAATATCACTTCCTTTATGATAACTATTAAATATAATTAATGGAGCATATTCTATATTTTTAACTTCATATATATCAGTAAATACTTTTAATAATTCATTATATTCTGCCACTAATACTTCTGTATTTTTATTCATTAAAGTACATTTCATAGATAATCTCCTTCATTTCATGAAAATTATATCAAATTTCTAAAAAAAAGTCTTTAGTTTTTTAACAAAATTCACAAATATATACTGCTTTCTAAAAAATTATTTATACTTTCTAATTCATATTATTATCTTTTCCTTAAAAATAAAAAGAATACGTTTTTTACATATTCTAGTTTATATAAAATATACTATATATTGTAAATCATATAATCTCAAATTTAATTTATTTTTAAAATTGTAGACTTTGGTGAGTGATAACAAAAACTCCCTCATCATTTCTTAAAATTACCTGTTCATGATTATTAGCAGTATTAACTAATGATACTCTAAATTTATCTTTAGCCATATAACTTACACTTACATTATAATTATAAGAATTGTTATTGTTTTTAACAGTTAAGTTACCATTTAAAGTATAACTATCTAGCTTATTTACTTTATCAGTTAAATCTTTAAATATAGTATCAACACTATTCTTTCCACAACCAGTAATAAAGATAGCACTAAGTACCATTAATAAAATTAAAATTTTTTTCATTTAAAAACCCCTTTTTCTTTCTTTTCAATTAATTATATTGATAAGTTTTACAAATATTCATGAATAATTTTATTTTTTTTGTTTATGATAGTTAGTGATAGGAGGAGTTTATGCAAATATTACAAAAAGTGGCCTTAGTATTTACAATAATTGGAGCAATTAACTGGGGCTTAATTGGAATTTTTGATTTTGACCTTGTAGCAACAATATTCGGAGACATGACTTTAATGAGTCGAATAATTTACACAATTGTTGGTATTGCTGGACTAATAAATATTGGTCTATTATTTACAAACTATAAAGATGGAAAATAAAAAATTCGTTGAACGCGAATTTTTTTGTTTATATGAATTATATTCATGCTTAAATAACGTTGAAAACAGTTATCATAATAAATATTAAAAAGGCAATTAAAAATAATTCTAAGAAAAATTTCCAAATGTTTTTAATCCAATCTTTATAAGATACTTTTAAATAACTAACTACACCTAATAATACTATACTTGTTGGAGCAATTAATAAGGCTAAACCTTGCATTGCTTGAAAGATAAACCCAACAAGTGGATAAATACTTGGATCTTTTACTACAGTCATAACATAAGGTAAAAGAGCCGCTCCTGCATAGTCTGGAGTAATATAAAAGATACTTGTTATAAACGATGATAAAGCAAGTGTAATTGTATTAAAGCCATTAGTTATTTCCATAAGTGGTCTAATTATTGTTAATACAAATGGATGATTTGTTGATAATACTAACACTAAAAATGCAAGATACATTATTACGCCTGAAAGCACTAATTTTTTAGTACCTTCTTTATAACCATCAAATATTTCATCAGGTTTAATACGATAGATAATAGCTAAAATACCAGTTGCAATTATTAAGAACATTGAAAAATCGGTTGATGTCCAATTACCAATTGCTCCACCAAATAAGTCAGATGCACCACCTAAAAGATTAGCAATTATTGGATAATTGGCAATCTTAAAGTTCATTACATTTTCATGAAAAGTATCAAAAATAGAAACTCCAAATGCACCATTAAAATCAATTGACCCTAATATCATTAATACTAAAATTAAATCAAAGACTACCATAGCTGGCCAAATAGAGCGTTTCTTTCCTTTACGATTTTTAACTTCATATTTTTCCGCAATTAATTCTTTGGCTGTATCATCTTTTTTAACTTTATTTTTACGTATATGTCGAACAATGTTAAATGTCAATAAAGCAATACCTATAATTAAAATAGCAACTCTAAACCAAATTAAGTCTGTATAACTAGTAGATAGACTACTAATATAAGCACCAGTTATAGCTTTTCCGAATAAAGAACCAACAACACCAACGGCAATTGAACCAATTAATGTCATAGCGACAGTAATTCTATCATGTCCCATTAAAAGAATGATGGATGCCAAAAGTGGTAAGATGAAAATTAATTCATAAGTTAACCCAGAAAATGCTACAATCACTGCTAAAACTGTTATAACTGTTGCAAAGAAGATAAGTTCCTTTCCTTTAAACAATTTTGCAATTTTATCACATACTTTTCTATACGCACCAGTTTTCTCAAATACTCCATAGAATGCTCCAACTGCTAATGCAAAGAAAACAACATTGATAAAATAATAAGGCATTATAATAATTGGATAACCTAAAATATCAAATATTCCAGCTGGATATCTAACATCAGTCATCAAACTACCTTGAAAATAAGTAATAGGTAAAATCCATGTTAGTAAAGCTGTTACTAAAATTGCAATTAATAGTACCTTTAATGTGTTATTTTTTTTCATTTCGACCTCCCAATATCATTATATAATATTTTTTTCTAGAAAATCAACTTATTTCACACTATTTTCACATAAAAATATGAAAAATTAATGCTTAAATCAAAAATTTGGTTATAATAATACCAGAAAAGGATATGAGACTATGAATAATAAAGTTGTTTTAATTGGCTGTGGTAATGTTGGAGCAAGTTATGCTTATGCAATTATTAATCAACGAACAAAAGTAAGTGAATTAGTTATTATTGATACAAATAAAGAAAAAGCAATGGGTGATGTTATGGACTTAAATCATTCTTTAGCTTTTGCTCCTTCCAAACTAAAAATTAGAGTAGGAAATTATGATGAATGTCTAAATGCCAGTATTGTTTGCATTACCGCGGGTATCAATCAAAAAAAAGGTGAAACTCGTCTTGATTTAATTAATAAAAATAAAGAAATTATCAAAGATATTACTTATAAAGTTATGGAAACTAAGTTTAATGGAGTTTTCTTAATTGCTACTAACCCCCTTGATATTATGACTAATTTAGTCTATAAATTTGCAAAAGAAAAAAATCCCACTTTTAAAGTTAATCAAGTAATTGGCTCCGGAACCTCTTTAGATACTTCTAGACTTCGTTATTTAATTGGCGATAAATTAAAAATTAATCCTAATAACGTTCATGCTTATGTAATTGGTGAACATGGTGATAGTGAATTTGTACCTTGGAGTAATGCAACAATTGGTCTAAATCCTATTACTAACTATTTAAGTAAAGAAGAACTTGATAAAATCTATATTGATGTAAGAGATTCTGCATATCATATCATTGAACGAAAAGGATTCACAAATTTTGGAATAGGAATTTGCTTAGTTAAAATAACCAATGCTATTTTAGGTGATGAAAATACCATTATTACTGTTTCTTGTTATGATAAAAGTCATGATATTTTTATAAGTCAACCAGCTATTATTAATAAAGAAGGTGTTAGAGAAAAAATTAATCTTAATTTAACTTTCGAAGAAAAAAATCTCTTTTTAAAATCCATTAATATCTTAAAAAGAGAAAACTTTAACTAATTTTCAATATTTTTTTCAAAAATTCACCAGTATAACTATTCTTGACTTTAGCAACCGCTTCAGGAGTACCTTTAGCAATAACCGTTCCACCACCTTCTCCCCCATCTGGTCCTAAATCAATTATATAATCAGCTGATTTAATAACATCAAGATTAT
>CAYTGK010000050.1:0-7388 GCA_964437305.1 uncultured Muribaculaceae bacterium | reverse complement strand
CATTTTTAACCGTTTCTACTTCAGGTAGCTCTGGCATAATATCACATCCTTAGGATTTATTTTACTATTTTTCTAATTATTTGTAAATTGAAATATTATGAATTTCAAGTTTCTAAATTTTTTTTATCAATATTTTTGCATATTAAAATCTTTTCATTTATTATTTTTCATGAAAAGACTTTCTTACCAATTTATTCTTTATTAATTAAAACATTTTAACTTCCATCATAAATAATATCATATTGTTCTCCAGTTACTTGAATTTTTCCAACAAATGTTTCTCCTGAGTTTTCATAATAATAATCTATCCAAAAAACTAACTTTACTTCAATTCTTCTACCTTTAGGGAATGCATTTTCTTCATATAATATTTTATCAGCTTCTAAATTTCCTAAATTATCTACTTTTGTTTCTATATTATCAATATATAATGCATATTTAATAGCACTTAAATCAATTGTATTATTACTTATTTCAAGTCCAATTTTAACATTAAGAGGTATTTTACTTGTATTTTCTATAGTAAATCTATAAGGAGTATTTTGTTTCCCAGCTTCATCAGTCATTGGTACTGTATTTTCTAAATTAATATTTGCACTTTGCTCTTTGAAATCTAAAGAAATTAAACCAGATGTCATACTATTTTCTCTTTCATCATTATATCTATAAACAAAATAAACCGTAGCCAAAGATATTCCTAAAAACATAATTATTGTTAAGATTAAAAAGAAAATATTGTTTGTATTACTTACTTTTTTCTTTTTTATTGGTACATATTCATAGTTTTTCATAGCAAAACTCTCCTATTTTTATATTAATAATATAGATAATTTCTTTTATTCAATAACTTTAATACTTTCTATTACTGGTTGTTCTTTATAATCAATTGAACCCATATTATCAATTGGGGTAACTGAATTCATTATTTTATCAACAACTTCCATTCCTTCTGTTACATGACCAAATCCTGCATAATTACCATCTAGTGATTCTTTAGCATCTTTTTGCACAATAAAGAATTGACTAGTGGCACTGTTAGGGTCATTACTTCTTGCCATGGAAATTACACCTCTTACATGACTTATATTATTTTCTACTCCATTACTTGCAAATTCACCTTTTATTGTCTTACTAGAGCCTCCACTTCCATCATGATTAGGATCTCCTCCTTGAATTACAAAATCTTTTTGAGCTCTATGAATAGTTAATCCATTATAAAATTCATCATTAACTAAATTAACAAAATTAGTAACTGTAATTGGGGCTGTATCAGCATCAAGTTCCAATTTAATAGTTCCATAATCTTTGATAACCATTTCGACATTAACTTTTCCACTCAACAAATCAACTTGTTCATTTTCTTTTATAAATAAATCTTTAAAACTACATCCTGTTCCAAGTAATAAAACTAAACTTAAAACTATAAATACTTTTTTCATTATGTCTCCTATCTTTTCTTTATTAATTTCTTTTCATAAATCATTTCTTCACGTCCTGCACCAACTCCTAAAAATTCAATTGGAACTCCAACATATTCTTCAATTCTTTCAATATATTTTAAAGCATCTTCTGGTAAATCTTCTCGTTTTCTAATAGTACTAATATCTCCAAAATTACCTTTAAATTCTTCATAAACTGGAGTACTAGCAAGTAATTCTTCTTCATTTGTTGTAAATTCGTTCGTTATCATTCCATTTCTTTTATAAGCAACACATAATTTAATTAATTCTAGTTTTCCAATTGTATCTAAATGATTCATACATAAAGATGTTATTCCATTAATTTCAATTGCATATTTTAAAGCTACTAAATCTAAATAACCACATCTTCTTGGTCTATTAGTAGTTGCACCATATTCATGTCCTAATTCTCTAATCTTATCTCCTACACTATTATCTTGTTCCGTTACATAAGGTCCTGCTCCTACCCTAGAAGAATAAGCTTTCATAACTCCATAAACTTCCCCAACATCATGGGCATTTATTCCACTTCCAGCTATTATTCCACCAATCGTCGGATTACTACTAGTAACATATGGATAACTACCAAAATCAATATCAAGTAAAGTTGCTTGAGCTCCTTCACAAATTATTTTTTTATCATTTTTTAAAAGTTTATGAATTAAAGTTGCTGTATCACAGACATATTCACGAATAACTTCAGCATATTCTAAATATTCTTGATAAATTTTCTTAACATCTAATTGAGGATAATTATATAAACTAAATATTTTATTTTTATTATTAACGTTTCTTTCTAACAATTCATAAAAATTTTTTGAATACAAGTCTTCAATTCTAATTCCACATCTTTCATACTTATCACAATAACATGGTCCAATACCTCTCGCAGTAGTTCCAATTTTTTGAGCTTTCCTATTTTCTTCTAACATTTTATCCATTTCAATATGATATGGAAATATAACATGAGCTTTTGTACTAATTCTTAAATTAGATACATCTTTACCTTTTTCCTTTAAAGCATTAATCTCGGCAATTAAAACTTTTGGATCAATTACTACCCCATTTCCAATAATAGCTAAAGTTCCTTTATTTAAAATTCCTGATGGTATTAAATGAAAAACATATTTTTCTCCATCTACTTCAATTGAATGACCTGCATTATTCCCACCTGTTGCTCGAAGGGCAACATCAGCTTGTCCTCCAAGATAATCAATTATCTTTCCTTTCCCTTCATCACCATAAAAAGTTCCTAAGACTACATCAACTTTACTCATAACTTCTCCTCTACTACATCTTAATTATATATTATTTATAAAAAATATACAATCTAATTTTAAACAAAATAATTTCTTTTTTCATAATAAAATTTAAGTATCTATTAAATAATTTATTTAAAAATAACATATCTTCTTTATAAAATTGATATGCTATTTCTTAATAATAATTAAGTATTATAATTTCTTTAATATTTTTTTATAGTTATCATCATTTTTTAATAATTCTTCATGAATACCAGTAAAAGCAATTTTATTTTCATCAAGCATAATAACTTGATCAACATAATCAGCTTCAATTATTTCTTTATTTTTCGTGATAACAACAATCGTATTATCTTCTTTCATAGATTTTAATATTTCTAATCCTTTTAATGATATATCTTTACTTAAATAATCAAAAGTTTCATCAAATAGCATAATCTTTGTTCTTTTTAATAAAACTCTAATAATAGCAAGAACATACTTTACATCACTATTAATATTCATAGCATCCGTTTGTAAAATAGTATCATATCCATCTTGTAAAGCCATGATATAATCATGAATTCCTAGTTCTTTACATAAATAAACTACATTTTCAAAATTGGGATCAAAGATACTTAAATTATCCCTAATACTTATATTAAAGAAAGTAGGATTTTTCCGAACTGCACTCACAATATCACCAATTTGTTTAGAATCATAATTTAAAACACTTACATCATCAATTAAAACATCACCTTCATGTTGTCTATTATATCTTAAAAGTAAATCAAAAATTCCCGTTTTTCCACTTCCTGAAGGTCCTGATATAACTGTAAAGGTATTAGGTAAAATATGTAAACTAACATTATTTAAAATTGGATCTTTTCGATTTCCATATAAAACATTTTTAAATTCAATTTCTCCAAGAACTTGATTTTTTTCTTGAACTTCACCATAGTTACTACTTGCATATTGAAATAATTTATGAATTCTAATTCTTGCTACTTTAACATTAATATTACTTTCAAATAAAGTTATGATTGAAGTAAATAAAGCACTAAGTTTAGTATAATAATTATAAATAATGGTTAAAACTCCTATTGTTACTTGTCCTTCAATAATTAACTTAATTCCAATCATTAAACAAATAAATTGAAAAATATCAACTAAACCAAGAGAAACTTGTTTAACATTATATTTATCGATATTTAATTTATCATTCCATTTTAAATAATCTGAAACAGTTGCTATCGTTCGATCACGTGCTACATTAAAGATATTAAAACCTTTTATCTCTTTAACTGATAATAATAATTCTTGAAACAAACTAATTCTTTTATCATGTCGATTTTTTCGTTCTTTATTAGTCTTAGCAATTCTTGGATTATAAAAAATTAAAATGAAAAGAACGACAAGTGAAACAAATAGGGTTAAATAACCAAGTATAACATTAACGGTAAAGAAATAAATAACAATATAAATTGATTCCATGATTTCAACAATTCGAATAACCATGGTAGCATAATAATCACTTAAAGTTTCAAAATCTTCACTCATAATATTACTATATTCTGATAAGCTAAATCTTGATAAACTATATAGAGAATTATTACAAGTTTTAGCAAGTCCTAATTCCATATAACTTTTATATAAATTAGAATAAAGCTTATAATAAGCTATTTGATTAATAACTTCTGAGATACGATACAAAACAGTAAAGACAAAGAACATAATAATCATCTGATAAGCTGCATTAAAATTACCTCTCGTTATTTCATCAATTCCAAAACTATAATAAATTGGTATAGCTAAAAGAAAGGCTCTAAGAGCCAAACTACAAATAAATTTAATTATAAAATATTTTTTATTTTTTAATAAGATACGTCTATTTTCATCTTTTGTCAAATTAGCCCCCTATTCTATTGTCCACTGACAGTCCACGTTTTTAGAACATCACAGTTAGCACTTGATGGAACTGGGTTAGGAGCTGTAACTCTTAAGATTAATGGTACTTTAAAAGCAGAACCAAAACATAAGCAATAACCAGGTTGTAAAGCTTTTTGTTTTTCAATAATTTCTTCTGTGATATGAGGAACCATCTTAGAAATATATTCGATATCTCGTGGGTGAGTTGTTTTAAAAATTAAGAAGTTAGCACATTGTGACATAACGGTTTCTGATAATTCAACTGGTCTTTGAGAAATAAGTGTTAGTAAAATTCCATATTTACGTCCCTCTTTTGCAATTCTATCAAAGATATTATAACCAATTAAATTAATATCTTCTCCACTTTTAATGTATCGATGGGCTTCTTCAACAATTAAGTTAAAGGGAACAGAAGCTCTATTTTGTAAACTTTTTGTATATTCAAAAATTATCCTTGAAAATATTTTAACTATAATTTTGGCAATACTATCATCAATATCTTCCAAGTTAATATTTAAAAGTTGATACTTTTGACCATTCTGAATAACTAAACTAGATAAGTATTCTTCAACTCCAATAAAGTTTGGATAATCAAAGAAACGTTTAACATCACTGATAATTAAGGAATGTAATTTAACTTTAACGGCAACACTATCACCATATGTATTGTCATTATCTAACCAGTTCTCACTAATTAAAGTAAAGTTTAAAGCTTTCTCTAAATCTTCAAGAGTATATTTATTATAAGTTGTTGGCTCATAATCATCCAAAGTTGGATCAACAAATGAGGCAATATATTGGGCAATCAATATACTTTCTGTAAAGTTTCCTTGACTATCAACATTGAAACATTCCCTAAATTTTCTGCTGTAACCAGCTCCTTGAACCGTTGCTTCCATATTAAATTCATTAGTCGTACAAGTATTAAAAATGGCAAAGATATTATTTCGTTTAGTGGCTGGAATTTTATTAGAATAAAATATTTGTAACATAGCTTTAGCTATAATATGATTTTTGTACTTATAGCTTGTTTCATCACTAAGAGAAAAAATCTTAGCTAACTTAACCATTCTTTCAAGTAGGGTTAATTGGCTAACTTTTTCAAGTCTTAAAAGAAGTGCCAAATCATCAATATTTAAAAGCCAAATTGGAATACTTAATTTTTCATAATTATTATAATTACTAGTTGTAATAACTTTAAAGTGATAATTAGGATTTAGTTGATTTAAATTATTAAATGCATTTATATATTCACCATTATTGTCAAAAATTATCATTGTTGCTTTATAGGGATAAAAATTAGGAGTTTGAAATATTGATTGTAATAGTTTTGCAGTACCATAACTTTTACCACTACCAGAGTTACCAAGTATAGTTAAATGATTACTAAATAAACTATTAATACTCATATAAACTGGTTTATTATCATAAAAAGGACTTACTCCAATTGACATATTACCATATTCATTAACTCCAGTTATCATGGTCATCTCTGAAGTATCAAGAAATCTAATTTTGGAAGTTAAACTAGGTTTGCTAATAATACCTCCTTGAAATTTACCATCAATGATTTCTCCAATAAATCTTGTTTCAACAATATCATCATGAACATATTCAACCTCTGATACCACTTGACGATTTGATTCATCAACAAAAACTAAATGTTGATTGATTAAATTTGTTTTTATTTCTCCATTAACTTTTACATGAGCTCCATGATCACTTACATAAACGATTTTATCAAACATAATTCCTCCTTATTCTTTTTTAAAATAGATTTTCTAGTTCATTTTTTATTTTTTTATCTTCTATCTTTTTTATTATATCATTAATTTTTTCTTTTTTGTAGTATAATTTTAATTTTTCTTCGTAATCTAATAGTTTTTCTTCAATTACCTTCAATTGCTTGAATGCAGCATTCCGACTTATTTTGTATTTTTCAGCTATTTCTCCAAAAGATAAGTTATCAAAAAAATATTCTTCAAAGTATTTTTGCTGTTTTACAGTTAATAATTCTTTATATAAATCATAAAGATTATTTAAATAAAGCAACTTTTCCATTTCCATTTTACATCATATCCTTAAATAAACCATAAATATATTTCTCAATATCAAAAGGTCTTAAATCATCTATCTTTTCACCAAGACCAATATATTTAACAGGTATTCCTAATTCTTCTTTAATAGCAAGAACAATTCCTCCTTTAGCTGTGCCATCAAGTTTGGTTAAAACTATTCCTGTAATATCAGTAATTTCTTTAAAGTTCTTAGCTTGACTTATTCCATTTTGACCAGTTGTTGCATCAATTACTAGCAAAGTTTCTTGAGGGGCATCAGCAATTAAACTACCAATCACTTTATTCATTTTCTCAAGTTCTTTCATTAAGTTAACTTTATTTTGTAAACGACCAGCCGTATCGATTAAAATAACATCAATATTTTCTTCTTTTGCTTTTTTTATACCATCATAAATAACACTAGAAGGATCACTTCCTTCTTGTCCTTTTACAAAGCTACAATTAACACGCCTACTCCATTCTTCAAGTTGTTCGATAGCTCCAGCTCTAAAGGTATCACCAGCTATCATCATAACGCTTTTCCCATCTTTTTTTAGTTTATTAGCCATTTTCCCAATTGTCGTTGTTTTCCCTACTCCATTAACCCCAACAAATAGAATAACCGTAGGACCATTCTCATTAAATTTAATCTTATTAGTTAAAATAGAATTATCAACATAAATAATAAATAATTCATCAAC
>CAYTGK010000049.1:0-7476 GCA_964437305.1 uncultured Muribaculaceae bacterium | reverse complement strand
CATTTTATACTTAAGCAATAGCAATTTCTAACTTATAACATTTTTACTTTGCCTTTTATCTTGAGTTAATAGTAACCAATTAAAAAAAGAAACTATCAAATAATTAAACTTTTAATTATTCAATAGTCTTTTTTTATTTATAAATTCTAACTTTAATCTTTTTAGTTTTTGATTCATATGTTACTCGTAAATCTTCCCCAGTTACAGTAACATCAACTTCATATTCACCTGGTGTTGTATATTTTGATAAATCAACATTAGCTACAATAGATGAGGCTTCAATTTCATTAAGAATTGCCTTGTTACCTTTAATTGTAACTGTTACTACATTATCATTAGCACTTAAAGCTGTTACTTTTAAACCACTTGCAAGATTAATCGTATGGACTTGAACATTAGCTATATCTCTTTGAGCAGCCTCTCCAATCTTAACCTTAACATTAACACTTTTTTCACTCATATCTCTAACTCCATTTGGCTTTTCAAGATTTACATTAAATTCTTTATTATTTGATAAACCATCAACATCAATTACAACTGGAATATATTCAATTTTTTGTAATACTTCTTCATCACCATAGATTGTTACATTGTTAACACTAGTTGTTGTTGACTCAATAGCATATCCAACTGCCAAATCACCATCTGGAACAACTTTCACTGGAACAACTTTACTAGTTGATGTAATATTTAATGTTGCTTCCATCGTCTTTGGTAAAATTTCAACATCTACAATTTCTCCACTATTATTATAAGCAATTAATGTATTATCAGCTAATTTCATTTCTCCAACTGTTGGATTAACCAATTTTTCTAAATCAATTAAAGCTTTAACATAAGCAACTTCTGCTAATTTCTTTTCAGACCCTTTAATTGTTACCTCAGATTGAGCAAGTGATATATTACTTACATCTAATTTGCTATCTAATTTATCACGATGTAATACTTCGGCTGTAACTTCTCTTGTTTCACTTACTTTATCATAAACAACAACTGTTACAGTTGAAGGATCAATTTTATATTCAACGGAAGTTATCTTTTGACGATATTTTAAAGGTACTTTATGAGTTCCTACTGATAATTCCCTCAAATCAACTGTTATTTCATCACTTCCTGATAATTGTTTAGCAAGATAGATATTATTTTTTCTTCCAATTAAAACAACATCAACAGCTTTTGGTAACCCTTCAATAACAAAAGCTTCTTCATTATAAATAGCTTTAACAGGTTGATTGTATAACACCTCTGCTGAATTAGCTAAAGTATCCGATTGTCTTTCAACAGCAATATAGGCTAAAAAAGCTAAAATAAGTGATAAGATAATTAAAAATTGTTTATTAGCAAATAATTTTTCAATATTTTTATTATTGATATTTAATAAATCAGCTAATTTTAAAAGTAATTTCATAATTGGAGTAATAATAAATTTATCAATTAACTTAAATATTTTACCTAAAAATAGGCAAATTTTTTTAATCATCTTCTTCATAAATTTCCTCCTCGTTGTCTATATCATTTTCTGTTTCCTCAACTGCTTTTGGTCTTAATTCATCAATTAACATCATTCTTGCATCTTCTAAGGATAAATTATAAAATAATTCCCCTTTAACTGCAATAGAAATTCTTCCTGTTTCTTCAGATACAACAATACTTATAGCATCAGTTTCTTCTGCTATTCCAAGGGCTGCTCGATGTCTTGTTCCAAGTCTTTTATTTAATTTTATATTATTACTTGTTGGAAATACAGCTCCAGCACAACTAATTCTATTACCTTGAATAATAACAGCTCCATCATGTAAAGGATTATTTGGGAAGAAAATAGAAATTAATAGTTCATTCGTTAAATCAGCATATAACCCTTTAGCTTTATCTATATAATCAGATAAACTAATATCTCTTTCAATAACAATTAAAGCTCCAATTCTAGCTTTCCTGCAATAATCAACAGCTTGAATAATTTCATAAACCATTTTTTCTCTTTCATCAACTGTTAATACCTTATGACGACCTAACAAACGACTTCTTCCTATCTGCTCTAAAGCTCCTCTAATTTCAGGTTGAAAAATTATAATCAAAGCTAATGGTCCCCATTCAATAACATATTCTAATATCCAGCCTGTTGTATTTAATTTAGCAATATCACTAACTATTTTTATAGCTAATACAAGCAATACACCTTTTATAATAAGAGACATTCTTACATTGTTCTTAAAATTCTTTAAAATAAAATATATCATTACCCAAACAATTGAAATATCAATGATGACTTTTAAAATCCCCCAAACTGTATCTAATATTGTCATAATTAATTCTCCTTTATCTTGATTATTTAATTATAACAAAAAAAATGGTATTAGTAAATACCATTTAAAACCTATTTTGTTTTTACTTTTTCAAAGCGATCTTCCAAATCAGCATTAACATCATTAGCAATCATATGCATAAGATCACAATTAGGAACACGTATACTAGGCCATGAACCAAAGTCAGGGTTTCTACTTATAAGCATCATATCACCAGCTTCTTTATAACCATAACTTATTTTTTGGTCTGGTTCTCTTTTAATCGTTTTAATAATTGTATCAATCGTTTTAAAATTTAACCCATATAACTTAAGATTTCCAATATATTTTAAATTATTAGCAACTCCTTTTACCATATTTTTAGTATCTTCATCATAATATTCCCAAGCTTCTTCATTTTTTCCTTTTAAAGATTCTAGAACAGCTTGTAATGAACCTGATACATTATCATATATATCAAGATTAGTTAAATATTCATTATCTTTAAATTTCGTTATAACTATTCTTATAAGGGAATTACCTTGTACTTTAAATATTTTTATTCTATATTCAGAAATTTCAAATACATTGTTAAAGTTTTCCATTCCAAAATTTTTTTCAACTATATTAGTTTTATATAAAGTACGATTATATCCTAAATAGTCTACTAAACTTCTAATACTTCCATTAGTTAACCAATAACCATATTCTGGAGTGCTTAGATCTCTTAAACCTTTTACTCGTTCTCCTTCTAATAAATTAAAGGCATTAATTGCTTTAGCACTTTCTTTTAAAGCTTCACTACCACTACTTTCTAAAAGCGTATTAATGCAATGTCTTTTTTCTTTTCTTTTAAATCCATTTGATTCAAATTCCACTATAATCACCTCAGTTGCATTATTCTAGCATAATTTATCAAAAATTACAAGAAAAAGTTAAAAAAAAGATAGTCTTTTCTAGGACTATCTAATATTAACTTATGAATTTATTATTTAACTTCTACTTCAGCTCCAGCTTCTTCTAATTTAGCCTTAATTTCATCAGCTTCAGCAACTGGAATATTTTCTTTAATAGCTCCACCATTATCAGCAATTTCCTTAGACTCTTTTAATCCAAGTCCAGTAATTTCTTTGATAATCTTAATTACATTAACCTTAGCTACTCCAGCATTAACTAATGTAACGGTAACAGTTGATGGACCATCGTTTGCTACTTCAGCTGTAGCTTGCACTGGAGCTGCAACAGCAACACTACTAGGGTCAACACCAAATTCCTCCTTCATTGCATCAACTAATTCTTTGATTTCTAAAAGATTCATTTCCTTTAGAGAACTAATAAATTCATCTTTTGTTAATTTTGCCATAATATTCTCCTCCTTATTAATTACTTTTTTCTAATTTTTTAGCATATAAATCTAAACAGATTGCTAAATCTTTTGGTATAGCAAGCATTCCCCCAGCAAGCATTGTAAGTAAACCTTCTCTTGATGGAATAGTTGCTAATTTTTCTAATGTTTCTTTATCCGTAACTTCCTTATCAATTAATCCAACTTTTAAATTTACAACATCATGAGTTTTCATGAACTCTGCAAGCACTTTAATTGGAGCAATTTGATCTTTACTGAAAGCAACTGCAGTAGGTCCTTCTAAATGTTCATCAATTGAAACATTTAAATCTTTCATAGCTCTTGCAATTAAAGTATTCTTATAAACTTTATATGTACTTTCAGCTTCTCGAAGTTTTCTACGTAAATCTTTTATTTCTTCATCAGTAAGACCACGATAATCGAATAAAACAACACTTGTTGCATCTTCTACTTTTTGTTTAATCTCATCAATTACTTGTTGCTTTTGTTCTAATATCTTAGGATTTGCCATTTTCATCCTCCTTCATTTATTAAATTTATTAAATGTTATGCAAGGAAAAAGTCCTTCAAAAAGGACTTTAAATAATGATTTTATTTATCGTCCTCGGTAGGATTTATTTTTATACCTACTGTCTTTGGCACCACATCAATAAACTTATATTATTATAACATATTTTTTTTATTTGTCAAATGAATTAATGTTAATTTTTATTCCTGGACCCATTGTTCCAGATATACTAATGTTTTTAACATAATCACCTTTAACAGTTGCAGGTTTAATTCTTAAAATTGTATTTACAAAAGTATCTAAGTTTTCTAATAACTTATCTTCCCCAAAACTTGCTTTACCAATAATACCATGAATATTACCAAAACTATCAGTCCTATATTCAACTTGACCTGATTTAACAGCATTAACAGCCTTAGTAACATCAGTTGTAACTGTTCCTGTTTTAGGGTTTGGCATTAAACCTTTTGGTCCTAAAATTCGTCCTAATTTACCAAGAAGTGGCATTGTATCAGGAGTTGCAATAAGAGTATCAAAATCAAACCAATTTTCTTTTTCGATTTTTTCAATCATATCCATATCTCCAACATAATCAGCTCCAGCTTCTCGTGCAGCTTTAGCAGCATCTCCCTTAGCAATTACTAAAACTTTCTTAGTCTTACCAGTTCCATTTGGAAGAACGATAGCTCCTCTTAATTGTTGGTCAGCTTTTTTAGTATCAAGATTTAAATACATTGCAACTTCAATAGTCGCATCAAATTTTGCATTTGAAGTTTCCTTAACTAATTTAATAGCTTCTTCTTTGGTATATAACTTTCCTTTTTCAATTTTTGTTAAAGCCTCGTTATATCTTTTTCCTCTTTTCATTTTTACCTCCTTGTGGTTTTAGCGGACATTTATCCTTCCACATAGGTTAGACCTATATGATTTATTATTCTTTTACTTCAATTCCCATATTAATTGCTGTACCTTCAACAATTTTCATAGCTGCCTCAAGGTCATTAGCATTTAAGTCTGGTAATTTAATTGTAGCAATTTCTTTTAATTGATCTTTTGTAAGAGTTCCAACAATCTCATTTTTTCCCTTAACAGATCCTTTTTGTACTTTAGCATATTTTTTAATTAATGATGGAGTAGGTGGAGTTTTAATAACAAAATCAAAACTTTTATCATCATAGATAGTAATTAAAACTGGTGCTATATCTCCCATCTTATCTTTCGTTGCATCATTATACTTTGTACAAAATTCTTGTAAATTAATTCCTGCAGGTCCTAAAACCGTTCCAACTGGTGGAGCAGGAGTTGCTTTCCCTGCTGGAATTTGTAAAGTGATTTTTTTCACAACTTCTTTTGCCACGAAAAACACATCCTTTCATTTTTGATTTGCTTCGCGAGTGGTCCAAATGGCTAACTTTGTCCGCTTAATCTATTTAAGTTAAGACATTTGCCTCCCAACTTCTTCTATATCTAAAACATATAGCAGTATGATAATATCATGATTTCCCTTAAAAATCAAGACTTTTTAATTATTTTCGTTTTTAAATCGCCAATTGTAAATACTTCATCTTGATAATTACTTATTGTTTTTACAAGTTCATCTACAAATTCTCTAAATAAATTGGGGTTATATACTTTTTCTAAATATTGAAATTCCATTAAAATATTAGTATATTCTTGAAATAATAATTCTAATCTTTCATTTTTCTTTAACAAGTCTTGATAATCATTTTTAATTACTGTAAGTAATCTATCAATTAATATAGCATCTAATCTACTAATATTTTTTAACATACCATCTTTCATAGGATACCATTTACTAGTATCTATAATATTAATCTTATTATTTTGATAATCATATAAAATATTTACTCCAACTAAATCAGCCATATAAATATTAGAAAATTTTTCTATTTCCATCCTAATTTTATTATATGCATTAATTAAATCAACTATTAACAATGAAGATTTAAAACCTTGAGCAATATTAACTCCCTCTAAATAATTCATTGTATACCCCTCAATAAAGCTAGTATTATCATAATAATAAACATCTATTGGAAACGCTATATTATCTGATTTATAACTTGAAAAATAAATCTTCCGTTTAGCATCTAAAACATGAAATAACTTAATTAATGTTTTATCATCTAAAAAGTAACAAGCTCCTTCTTTACCAGAATTTAAAAACGTCTTTTTATTTTTTATTTCTGCAATATCATAAAAATTAATTGAAAAAGGGGACATAATTAAGCCTTTTGAATCTGATTTAATTCACATTCAATTGACGTTTCATTACCAAATAAATCAACTAAAACATTAATAATTTTTTGTTCTTCATCAATTGATTCAATTGTCCCACTCATATTAACAAATGGTCCATCAACAATCTTAACTTTATCTCCAACACTAAGATCTTTTTTAATATCAATTCGAGCCATACCCATATTCTTTAAAATATTATCAACTTCATATGGTTGAAGGGGAGTAGGTTTAGCTCCTTTTCCACTTGACCCAATAAATCCTGTTACACCAGGAGTATTCCGAACAACAAACCAAGCATCATCACTCATAACCATTTCAACTAAAATATAACCTGGAAATAGTTTTTTAATTTTTTCTACTTTTTCACCCGTTTTTTTATCTTCAACAATTGTTGGTCCTTCAGGAACAATAACTCTAAAGATATAATCTTTCATATCCATAGAATTAGCTCTCATCTCTAATTTTTCTTTAACTTTATTTTCATGCCCAGAATAAGTATTAACTACATACCATTGTTTCTCATCCATTTTTTCCTCCTTATACTAAACTTCGAATAAATGCCATGATTAATTCAATTATATAGAAATAGAATGAAAAGAAAACTACAAAGAAAATCGTTGCAATACTATATTTAATCATATCCTTACGACTAGGAAAATGCACTTTACTCATCTCTTTTTTAATTTGCTTAAATAAACTTTCTTTTTCTTCTTTCTTATTTTCTTTTTTAGAACTTTTTTTCTTATCTTTTTTAACTTTCTTATTCTTTTCTTCTTTAACTTCTTTATCCTTCTCTTTAATCTTAGTTTCCTCTTGTTTTTTTGTTTCTTCTTTTTTCATTTAAACTCTCCTTTTTAGGTAAATTAAAAAACACTTTCGTGTTTATGCCTATAAATTATCACATTTTCACATAAAAATCAAGTATTTTTTTATTTTTTTCGTATTTTATAACAAAATTTATAATATTTTTACTTTTCCATTTATATATAATAATATTAAAATTATTCGTCGATGATTTTCCTTAAAATATAAGGGTTTACAAAGATTTTATTATAAAA
>CAYTGK010000048.1:0-8015 GCA_964437305.1 uncultured Muribaculaceae bacterium | reverse complement strand
ATCTTTAACCACTATTATTTTCTAAAAATTATCATTAATATATTAATAGTCGTTCTTCTTAAATTCTTTTTTCTCTAGTTTCTAAATTCTTTTATTTTTTATTTCTCTCATGTTTCCTTCATTGAATATTTTTGCCACTTTTGACATTTTTATTCAATATTATTATATAATATTGAAAAATTTTTAAATAAAAGATTACTTTAAAAACTAAATATTCTAATTATAATATAAATTCATTGATTTTTAATTATTTTAATAATATTTATTCTTTTAATGAAAAAATAACTTATAAATATAACTATAACTTCTGCTATTAATAAAATCATCAAATTAATTACAAACATTAAAACATTTAATTGCATAAACTGTCCTAATAAAAATTTTAAAAGAAACAATATAACAACACTAATCAATATTGAAATTGACAACAATATTATGGAATAATACATCATTAAACAAGTAATTTTAAAACAAGAATATCCAAAACTTTTCATTATAGAAATATTAACTTTATTATCATATATAATAATAAATTCCACAATAATTGTAAGTAAACAAGTAAATATTATTAATATTTTTGATAGATTATTAATAATATTATAAAAATTAGAATATCTATCTAATATTTCAACATTTTCATCTGTAATACTTATATCGTAATTTCCAATATCTTTAATTTCTTCTATTACAGTAGAAACATTTTTATAGTTATCTACTTGAATTAACATTCCAAATATATTATCATAATTTTCAGAGACAAAGTCATAAGAAGTAATTACTAAATTATCTAAAAATTTAGTTAAAGGAAATTTTTGATGTTCTATATCATATATACCAACTACATTCAACTTAATAGTTTTATTTTTAACAATTACATCAATAGTATTACCTATATTTTTCTTAATAGAATTTGGTATTATAATTTCATTTTTCTTTGTTATATAATTACCTTTTTCTAATTTAATTAAATTATTATCAAAATACATATATTTTGTTTCATTATTATTATTATTATAAATTAAAATAGGATAATATTTTTTTATATGTTCAATTTTACTAATTTTTTCATCTTTAATATCTTTTGTATCTGTTATTAACATAATATAACTATGATTTATGTTTTCTTTTTCTAACTTCATATATTTTGAATTTAGCTCTTTTCCTATTCCCATAATTGAAATGGACAAAACAAACATAATAACAAATATTATAATAGAAAACCTACAAAGTTTTTTTCTTTTTAAAATATTAAGAGAAAGGAAACTATATTTCAACATCATTAAATTCTCCCATTATTGAACCATTATTTTTTATTGCTAAATACATCGATAATAATGAAGCTGTAAGAGTTAAAATAAAACTTACTCCAACCGAAATATATGAAATTTTAATTGGCATTTGAAGTGTTATTTGAGCAGAACACTTATTAATTATAATTAAATACAAAATTATACAAATTAAAATGCTCATAAAGAAACCTATTATTGCCAATATGACTGATTCTAAATAATTTATTTTTACTAAAATTTTATCATCATAACCTAAGGCTTTATAAATTACATTATTTTTTTTATTATACATAATAAACTTATTATTAGAACATAATAATATTATAAATGCAATAATCAATATTATAATAGGAATAATCATAATTATATTTATAAAAAAATCTATACCATCAGTATTAACTGAACTTATTCTAATTGTTCTATATCCATAGTCATTTAATTGTTCTTCAACCATTGATAAATTATCAATCTTATTAACTACAACAACAGCTTGAGGAAATTTTTCTCCATCAGAACAAAAATTTTCATCTATTTTGCATTGTTCTTCCATATATTTTGCAAAATTATTATTGATTTCTAAAATATTTTTGAAATTTGTAAAACAAACATTATATTCTCCATATAAATATTTATTAACATCATAAATTCCTACTATTTTATACTTTTTATCATACCAATCAGACTTTATATTTAAATCCTTTTTTAAATAATTTATTCCATCTTTAACATTTTTTAAATAATCATCATTAATTTCCCCAGGTTTATTTCCTAAATAAAATTTAGAAGGACAAATTAATGTTTTATCACCAGATTTACTCAAATTTTCACCAGATAAAATTTTTAAATAATTATTTGGTACTCCTATAAAAGTTAACACTTCCCCTTTATCAGTTTGTACATAACTGCTAAACTCATTATAATCTATAATATAAGAAATTTCTCTATTATTTGAAAATTCTTTTTGTAATTCTTGCACAGATTCAATATCATTTACTAATAAGGCTTTTTTCTTCATATCACCATTTATTTCACTATCTATTAAATTTGAAAAAGTACGAGAAAAACTACATATTACAATTGTTAAAGTAATTACAATTGTTATTAATATAACATTTAATATATTGATTTTCTTTTGTTTTAAATTTTTTAATGTTAAAAATAAATAATACTTAAATTTCATAATTCTTTACCACAAATTTTCCTTTTTTCATATTAATAACAACATCTGCATAATTTTTAACAGAAATATTATGACTTACAATTATAACACATTTACCATTATCAGCCATTTTTCTAAATTTTTGTAAAATATACATTTCATTTTCCTCATCTAAATTACCTGTTGGTTCATCAGCAAGAATTATATCAGGGTCATTTGCTAAAGCTCTTGCAATTGCTACTCTTTGTTGTTCACCTCCACTTAATTCTTTTGGATAATGATTAATTCTATCTTCTAAACCCATTTCTTTTAAAAGTTTTTTTGCTCTACTTTTTAAATCAACTGTTTTAAATTTTTCATTTATTATCATTGGTAACATAACATTTTCATAAGCACGCATAGTGTTATTAAGGTAATAATTTTGAAAAACAAAACCTATTTTAGAATTCTTAATTATATTCTTTTCATGTAAATTCATATTATTAACATTTTTATTATCTATATATATATCACCTGAATTTATATCATCTAACAATCCCATACACTGAATCAATGTACTTTTTCCACTTCCAGAATGTCCCATTATTGCATACAATTTTCCATATTCAAACTCATAAGATATATTGTCAATTGCAACAATACTTTCATTATTTAATTGATACTTCTTGGTAATATTATCCACTTTTAATGCACCCATTTCACACTTCCTTTTTTATTTGTTAATTCTTTTGGAATTTCATTTTCGTTAATTATATAATAATTTTTTTGGGAATCTGTTTTTTCATTAATTTCTTTTTTATTCTTTGAAAAAATTACTATTCCATCAATAATAGAAAAGTTTTCATTTTTACCTGCAATTTTATATAATACAAAATTAGTATAAACTTCTTTTTATCAAAAGTAAATATATACTTTAACAATCATTATAATTCAATAATTTAACAATTGAAATGTTTCTGATTTTTAAAGAATAAATAGTAATAAGAAATAATATAAGTATCACAATAAACAAAAATAAAAATAAACAAATTTTCCAGTTAAATAAAAAATATTTAAACAAGTCATTATGCCAAAAATAGCTAATAAATACATTAAAACATATTACAAATATAATTGCCAATATATATGAAATAATAAATGGAAGCATAATTATTACAAATAAAATTACACATATATTTTTTTCTTTATACCCAATTGCTTTTAAGAGTGCAATAAATTTAACTTCTTTATTTATAACCAAATTAATTATAACTAAAAATATTATTGTCAAAAATAACAACATAAGTATAATAAACTTTTGAATTACTGATTCTAGATTTTCGTACATTTTCAATTCTATTTTTTTCATATTACTATTTGGATATGCTTCAATATTCATACTATTCAATTTAGAAATAATACTTTGCATATATTTTTGATCTTTTACAATAACATGAAATACATTATCATCTGAAAGTATATTATTATTAATAACAAAGTTTTCATATGGTGTTATTGGAGTATAAATAGTAATAGTATCCGAATTATTTTCATATATTCCTCCAACTATAGCTTCATATGAATAGATATTATCATATTTAAGAATTATTTTTTGTCCTAGTAATCTTTCAACATTTTCACAATAATTGCTTGGAACAATTACATATTGGTCTTTGATTTTCTTAATAATTTCTTTTTTAATTTTAGGAAATCCTTCTTCTATTGTTCCAACTAAAACTACATTTTTAAATTTATCATCCAAAACATCAATAGGCATTAAATATTTATAATATTTTTCAATTTTTTGATCAAATATAGCATTATTAAATATTTCATTTGCTTGAAATTCTTTTAAATCAACATAAATATCTCTATTTGAAATTGCATTTTTTATATCTAATTCAATTACTTTTTTTATACCTAAATCTGTATTTAGCAACATTAATAGTGAAAACATTACTATAAAAAACATTATTATCGAAATCAGCTGTTGCTTTTTATTTAATAAAAAAATTTTAAACATCTCTTTCATACTACACTCTTTGTCATTCTTTTAAAGAATTTGCTATATTAATTTTTTCAATTTTATAACTTGAAATACATACCACAATAAATGAAATAATACATAATACTATAAAACTTAATATAAGACCCCAACCATTTATTGGTACATTCATTCTTGAAAATTCAACATTATTAATTAAATATTGATTTTTTAAAATTGTTAGTGATATTTTTGATATTAATATAGATAATATAAATCCAATAACAACTACTATACTAAATTCAATACATTTTATTAAATTAATTTTTTTATTTGAAAAGCCAATAGCACTAAATATTGCAAATTCTTTTTCACTATCATTTATCGTTTTTAAAGATGATATCAACATTGTTAAAAAGGAAATTATACATAAAGATACAGCTAGTAAAGATACTATTTTTATTATATTGTTTCCAACTTTGGTGTTAATAGTTATAATAGGTGAAGCATAAAATCCGTTTTCTTTTAATTTCGTTTCAATTAGATTAAAACTATCACTATTATCTATAATCATAATAATAGGAAGAACTTGAGAATCAGTATTTTGATATACATCACTTTGATATTTTTGATTAATTTTTTGCACTGTTTCAAAAGTAGTATAACACGTATCACCAGATGAATAATTGTAATTACTATCATATAAACCAATTAATTTAAATTGTTCTATTGTGTTGGTGTCTATCATTTCTAATTTAATATTTTTTCCAATAGAATTAGTTAAATCTATCGTATTATTGATATCATAATCAACGTAATAAGCTTGACTATTTGGATTAAACTGCTTAGAACAAATAAGTACATTTTCACCTGTATATTTTTCTAAATTTTCACCCAAAATAACTTTAATGCCATCTTTGGTAACTCCTCTAATAACCATTTGACCATCAAGATTATCGTTAATATAATCAATAGCCATTCCAAAAAAAATATATCCAATATTAGGTGAAACATCATCCACATGATCAAATTGTTTTAATTTATTAATTGCTTCTTCTTCAGATATTTTTAAATCATCATATGTAACTACATAAGTTCTAAAATCAATTGATTTTTTTGCCCAATCTGCCCCAAAATTTTTGATTGCAAATACATAGGAAACACCAAAAATAATTACTGAAGAACAAATTGCTAGTAAAATTATATTAATGAAATTGATTTTCGAGCGATAAACATTTTTAAATGCATGAATTAATAAACTATTTTTTACCATTTTTCACCTCAATTTTTCCATTATTCATATATAATACTTTGTCAGCATATTTTTTTACTATATTATTATGACTAACTATTATCACACATTTTCCTTTTTCGGAAATTTTTTTTAATGTTTCCAATACATATTGTTCATTACTAGAATCTAAATTACCAGTTGGTTCATCAGCTAAAATAATATCTGGATTATTTGCTAATGCTCTTGCTATTGCTACTCTTTGTTGTTCACCTCCAGATAATTCTTTGGGATAATGGTTAATTCTTTCTTTTAATCCAAACATATTTAATAATTCAATAGCTTTATTTCTTCTATCTGATGCTTTTATTTCTTTATTTATATACATTGGTAACATAACATTCTCATATGCTTTCAATTTAGGGCTTAAATAAAATCCTTGAAAAATAAATCCTATCATTTTTGCACGTATTTCTGATTTTTCTGAATTTGTCATATTAGAAACATTTTTGTTGTTTATCATAATTTCACCAGAATCTACATTATCTATAAGACCTAAACAATGTATTAATGTTGATTTACCACTTCCAGAATGTCCCATAATTGCATATAATTTTCCTGCTTCAAACTCAATTGTTATATTATCAAGTGCTGTTATCTTTTCATTTTTTAATCTATATACTTTATTAATATTTATAGTTTTTATTAACATCCTACCTATACTCCTTTAATCTTTATTAGTAATAACTTGATAAGCTACTATTGTTAAATTTTCACTATCACAATTTCCATCTATTGTACAATACTTTATTTCCACTGATAAATTTTCTGGGAATTTTTCTTTTTTAATTTTTGCAAAAACTCCTAAACCACAGTTTTTTTGTTTTTGTAATCTACATTCAGGAGATACTTCTTCAGAAAAAACAACATCTTGATTTAACCATTCAATGAATTCCATATTTTTATTTGAATTATATTCCGTACTTGCCCACATTTTTTTATCAATATATATAGAAATAGTTAAAGAACTTATTTGATTATCACTCAATTTTGCATTTTCAACCAAATTAAAATTTGAAATTTCAATATTATTTTTGGAAAAGTTTACATTCCCATTTTTAAATTCAAAATTATTAGATTTTCCATAAAAATAATAATTAGTATCTTTATTATTAGTATTATAAAAATATAAACAATTGGTTAAAATAATAAAGATAACTAAAATTGCAATAATAATATTTTTTATAACATCTTTTTTCTTAATTTTGCTTATCAATTTATCTAAAAACTCACTATTTTCAGATTTAATTATTTCTTCTTTTTCCTTTTCATTACCATTAATAATAGTATATATTGAAACATTAAACCTATTTGAAATTCTTAATAAAGCTATAATATCTGGTGTTGCTTTTCCTTCTTCCAATTTTTCTAAAAGTTTTTCAGAAATTTTTATTTCCTTAGCAAATTCTTCTTGGGTCATTTTGTATTTTTTTCTTAATTTAATTATATTTTTTCCTATTTCATTTTTAATCATAACTTACCTACTTCTTTCTTACCTAAAGTATAAAACTACTTAATAAAAAAGTAAAGAGATTTATCGTCTCATTTACTAATATTGACTTTTAAAGTTATATTTATTTTCTTGTAAATTTATTAATTCTTTATATAATATAATTTTCTTAGTTATAAGTTTAACTTTTCTTTTTTTCTTTGGTTTTATTTTTTAATTCAATTTTATCATCATCCTTAAATTCAGAAACAACTTTACCATCACTCATTTTTATAATTTTATCAAAATTACATTCTTTTATATCTCCATGTGAAGCAATAATTATTATCTTTTCAAAAATATTCTACTCTATAAGTAATAATTTAATTAATTGTTGCAATTATAAATAAATCTTCAGAATTGATTAAATTTTCTATTTTAATATCATTTGGTAACTCTCCATTATAGGCAACCCAATAAGTAGAGTTTTGATAATGCCATGTCCCAATTTTTTCATAAGTTTTATATTCAATAGTTCTATTCTCTTGAGCTAAAAATTTATCTCTTGTAGTATCTTTAACTAATTTTACTTTATTTTCTTTTGAATCATATAAAATATCAATAAGATATAAATTCCCATCATCTGTATTTTGAGCTACTCTAATAAAAACAGATTTTTTATTATTATATTTTTCTTTAAATTCAGAATATAAGTTGTCATTGTGAACATTGCTCCAATTACAAAACAATTATCTTTTTGAGCTTGTGTGCTATTATAATTTTCACTCAATTTTCGAATATCTTCATATTCTTTTGTTACTTCATTATCATAAAATATATCTAAATCAGATAATTTGTTCCATTCATATTCAGAAGTTAATCCC
>CAYTGK010000047.1:3599-8151 GCA_964437305.1 uncultured Muribaculaceae bacterium | reverse complement strand
GTAAATTGATAATATAAATCTAAGGTAATTCCTTGATATTTTAAATTTTCTTCAGCTCTTTTAATTAATCTATCAATTTCTTCTTCAACCATTTCTTCAGGAATATCAACTTCTGTGTTCTTAGAAATAGCATCCATTACCTCATCAAAAAATTTATTTTCTATATCCTCTTTCTTATGAGTTTCAAGATGTTCTTTTACGGTACTTTCTAATGTTTCTTTTGAATCAACACCTTCCATTCCTAAATCTTCAAAGAAATCTTTATCTAATTCTCTATTTTTCTTAACTTTAATTTCATGAATTTTAACTTTAAAGACTGCTTCTTTTCCTTTTAAATTCTCAGCATGATAATCATTAGGGAATGTAACATTGATATTTTTTTCTTCATCTTTATCCATACCAATTATTTGTTCTTCAAAACCTGGAATAAACGTACCACTTCCAATTACTAAAGAATAATTTTCAGCTTTCCCACCATCAAATGGAACTCCATCTACTGAACCTTCATAATCAATAATAACAGTATCACCATCTTCAGCTTTACCATCTTTAACAACTAATTCTGCATAATGTTCAAGTAAATGTTCTATTTCTTCATCTATTTCTTCTTTAGTTACTTCTAATTTATCTTTCTTAATTTTTAAATCTTTATAGTTTTTAATATTTAATTCAGGTTTAGTTATAATTATAAAATTAAAGACAATTTTATCTTTATCAACTTCTTTAATATCAACGGCTGGTTTAACAACAGGATCTAAATTATTTTTTTCAAGTACTTTATCATAAGCGTCCTGAACGACAAAATCAGATGCGTCCAAGAATAACTTTTCAAATCCATATTTTTTTACATAAATCTCATAGGGAGCCTTACCAGCTCGAAAACCATCAATTTTAATATTCTTCTTGTTTTTATCATAAGCTTTTTTTAAAGCTTCTTGCCAATCATTTCCTTCAATTGTAATCACTAGTTCATGTTTATTTTTATTATTTTTCTTTTCCATAATATCCTCCAACACGTGATATTATACAGTATAATTTTTCTATTTTCAAGCAAATTATAGAAATTTAATTAACTTTCACTATATTAGCAATATCTTCAACTGTAGTAGTTGAAACAACTCCATATCTTGGAAGTATCAGCTTATTACTTTCTAAAGTAATTCTTCTTCGTCCTCCAACAAACCCCATTGTAAACCCAGCTTCTTTGACAATTTCAATTGCATAATCATTATATTCAAAAAATGGATAACAAAAAACGGTTGAACCATTTAATTGCTCACGGCTTTTCTTTAAATCTTCTAATAAGATTTTTTTGTCTTTACATTTAAAAGCACTTCCTTGTCCTCCTGGACACATCCCTGCTCCATGCATATTATAACTATGAGAATGAATTTCTAAATTAGGAGAGGCATAATTTTCAGGACTTCCAACTACTCCAACCAAGAATAAAGCGGCGTGCATATCTAATTCTTCTAATACTTTAATTGACGCATCTACAAAATAACCATCATCAATTGTAATAACAACAGTCTTATATGGTAATTGAACTTTTTTATCCATAAACATTTCAACATCATTCATCGTAGCTGAATAATAACCATTATCTTTTAAATATTGTAAATGACTTTTAAACTGAATATTACTTAAACAAATTGTTGAATTAGCATTTAAACATTGTTTTTTTTCTTCTTCATTAGTTGAATCATAAACAGAATGATAAACTAAAGCTGAAAATGAATCAGTATGTTTTAAATCTGTATTATGATTTTCAATTACTTCACCACTATCTTTTTTTAAATAATATAACTTATCATTAATTACAACTCCAAAAGCCCCTTCTTCTTTAATTGTAATAGGTAATATAAAACTATCATTAATTGTTGCTACTTCTAATTTTGTATCCTTATCAGAATATAAAGTTGTTTTATCCTTAGTTTTAATACTTTCATTATATGGAACATAATTTAAATAAAATGAATCTGTCTCATTTTCATTTTCATTTTTATATTCTTGAATATTTTTATAATCTATATAATAATTCGTATTCTTAATCTTAAAATAACCATTATTTAAATAATTATCACTTATAAGTTCTAAAGGTATATTTTTAATATTACCCCATTCAACTATTTTACCATCAACTTCTTTATATAACTTTTTATCACCTATAATTTTTACTTTATCATAAAAATAATCATTATAATTAATTGTTTCTTCTTTCTCTTTTTCTTTAGCTTTTGAATTTTTAGAACCAATAAATAAACTGAAACAAACTGAAGCTATTAATAATAAACAACTTAAAATTAATATTACTTTATTTCTTTTTTTCATAATATTATCTCCCTCTATCGTTATTTATTATATATCAAATGCTAAAAATTAATTCTTTTTAAAATATTTTTTTTGAAATTTTAAAATTATTCTTAAAGTATTTAAAATAGTTAAAACAGTAACTCCCGTATCTGCAAAAACAGCAAACCACATAGAAGATAAACCAAAGAAACTCAAGAAAAGAATAACAATTTTAACTCCTAATGCAAAAATTAAATTTTCTTTAATAATTAAGTTTGTATATTTACTAATATTAATAGCTAAAGGAATTTTTTCTAAATCATCATTCATAATAACAATATCACTTGATGAAATAGCAACATCACTACCAATACCACCCATACTAATACCAATAGAGGCTCTTTTTAAAACAGGAGCGTCATTGATACCATCACCTACAAAACCTACAATTTCATTATTTTCTAAATCTTCATACTTTAAAAATTTATCCTGAGGTAACATTTCTGCATAAACTTCATCAATTTTTAAAGTTTTACCAATTGCTAAAGCCATATCTTTTTTATCACCTGTAAATAAATATGTTTTAATATGCATATCTTTTAATTTGGAAATTACTACTTCAGCATTTTTCTTAATTCCATCATCAATATAAATAGAGGCAACGTGTTTAGAATTAATATTTAAATGCAAAGATACATTATAATTACAATTATCATTACAAACTTTTTTAGTTCCAATTTTAATAGTTTTATTACCTATCTTAAAAGATATTCCAACTCCACTTATTTCTTTATAATCTTTTACATCCTTATTATAAACTTTTTTATTACTTAATTTCATTATGGATTTGGCAATAGGATGATTAGAAAATGATTCCCCTTTTCTTAATATTTCAATTATTTCATCTTTAGTATATTGAGAATCATAAACTATTATATCCGTAACCCTAAACATTCCTGTTGTTAAAGTTCCTGTTTTATCAAATATTATTTTTTTCATCTTCGATAAATTATCTAAAAAGTTACTTCCTTTAACTAAAATTCCATTTTTAGAAGAAACACCAATTCCTGTAAAGTAAGATAAAGGAACTGAAATAGCAATAGCACAAGGACAAGATATAACTAAAAAAGTTAAAGCTCGATATAAACTTTTATGAAATGGTATTTTAAATAAAGGTAAAATCAAAATCATTAATATAGCTAAAACTAAAATAATAGGAGTATAAATTCGACTTAATTTAGAAACCATAGTTTCAACATTTGCTTTTTTATCAGTAGCATTTTCAACTAATTCTAAAATTTTTGCAACTGTTGAATCTTGATATAAATGTTTACATTTCATCAAAATAACTGAGTCTTGATTAATATAACCTGATAATACCTTTGAATTTTTGCTTACTTCTAATAATTCAGTTTCCCCAGTTAAACTACTAGTATCAAATTTAGTTTTTCCTTTTATTACTATGCCATCAACAGGAACTTTTTCCCCCTTTTTAACACATAAGATATCTCCAATTTTAATATCTTGAACAGATATTTCTACTAAATTTTCTCCAACTTGTAAATTGGCATAATTTTGTTTTAAAGTAAGTAAATCATAAATTGAATCACGAGTTTTATTAACAGCTTTTTCTTCTAAAATTTTACCTAGTAAATATAAAATTGCAACCATTAACCCTTCCATCTCAGCTCCTATAAATAAAGCTCCAATGGCTGATATACATATTAATAAATTTTCATTAATAGTATGACTTTTCACTAACATTTTTAAGGCTTTTTCAAATGGCTTAAATAATACTACTATATAAGCAAGATAAGTAAATACTTGATGATAAGGAAATTGAAAACAACCAATTATAGCAAAAATAATTCCTCCTATTAAAAAGTATATATTATATTCACGAATTTTTATCTCATCAGGTATTATTTTAACACCTGGTTCAATTCTTTCAAGTAAGTTATTTATTAAAGAAATTGTCTCTAAATTATTAATTTTAGTTTCATAACTTATTTTAGAAGTCGCAAAATTAACAACAACATTATTTAAATTTTCTTCTTTATTTAATGTATCTTCAATCTTTTTAGCACAAGCTACACAATCAAGTCCTACTATTTTATAAGTATATTTTTTCATGTTAAATTCCTCATTAATTCCAATATTTCAGCAATTATTTCATTTTATTATCTTAATTATTATTATTGCCTTTCCATAATAGAATATACCCCTTAAAGGTATATGTCAAGTATTAAAAAAGATAACT
>CAYTGK010000047.1:0-3499 GCA_964437305.1 uncultured Muribaculaceae bacterium | reverse complement strand
AATAGCTTCTGCTACTTTATCAGAATCTTTTTGATATTTTGAAAGTTCAGCATAATAAAGTTCTAAAAAGGCATCTTCTTTCGTATATCCTCTTTTTTTATTTTGCATATATTTAGTATATAAATTAATTAATTTGGTTTGTTCAGTTTGATTCATCATTGAGAAATAATATCTTCCATATCTATCTTCTAAAGTCTTTTGATAATCTAAATAAGGTTTATAAAATAAATTATTTTTTTGAATTATAATTGCTTTTTCCATAAACTCATAAGCTTTATCTAAAGATAAACCACATGAAGCAAATAATTTTACAAATTCTTCTTGTTCAGAAATAGTTGCTAATGCTAAATAACCATCACCATATTTATCTTTTAAACTTTTTAAAAAACTTTTATAACTTTCTTTCATATAACACCTACTATTTATTAGAATTTAATGTTTTTATTAATAAATCATTAGCAATTTTTGGATTAACACTACCTTTACTTTCTTTCATTACTTGTCCCATTAAGAATTTTAAAGATCTTTCATTTCCACTTAAATAATCAGATACTACCTTTGAGTTTTCTTCAATTACTTTATTAATAATCTCTAAGACTAGTTTATTATCAACAACATTTTCTATACCTTTTTCTTTTAATAAAGTATCAAGATTAATATCTCGTTCCATAATATCATCTACTATATCTTTAAAATTTTTATTACTAATAACTCCATCGTCTAACTTTTTAACTAAATCTTGAAATTTGTCTTTAGTTAATTTAGTTGCGAATATAGATTTACTATTTTTATTTAAATAAGCACTGATATCTCCAAGTAATAAATTAGAAGCTGTTTTTAAATTAATATTAGAAAATTGTTCTAAATAATCTGATAAATCTTTATTAGCAATTAATTTATTGCTATTTAATAAACTAATACCTGCATTTAAATATTTTTCTCGTCTTACATGGGCTAAAATAGGTATTTTACTTTGTACTTCTTTGATATGCTCACAAGTTAAAATAACATAAGGAATATCTGGTTCTGGAAAATAACGATAATCATTGCCTGTTTCTTTAACTCGCATTAAAATAGTTTTAGCAAGTTTGGCATCATATCTTCTAGTTTCTTCTTTTAAACTAATTCCTTTTTCTAATAATTCTTCTTGACGTTTTCCTTCATATTCAATCGCAAGTCCAACATTAGTAATTGAGCCTATATTCTTAACTTCAATTTTACATCCTAAATTTTCATCTTTACTAATTGAGATATTAGCATCACATCGCATAGAACCTTCTTCAATTTTACAATCAGATACTCCTGCATAAAGAAGTAATTCTCGAAGTTTTTCTAAATATAAAGTTGCTTCCCTACTTGTATGAATACAAGGTTTAGTAACTATCTCAACTAATGGTATTCCTGCTCTATTAAAATCTAATAAAGTTCTTTCTTTAGAATGAATACTTTTACAAGTATCTTCTTCAATATGCATTTCTAATATTTCAATTTTCTTTTTCTTTCCCTCATCATCAATTTCAACATAACCATCATAGCCAATTGGAGTTCTCTCTTCGGTAATTTGAAAGTTTTTAGGATTATCTGGATAAAAATAGTTTTTTCGATCAAAATGCATTTTTTGCCGAATTTTACAATTTAAAACCGTCGCAGCTCTAATTGCTAAATCAATAGCCTCATGGTTTAACGTTGGTAAAACCCCAGGATAACCTAAATCTATTATATTACAATTAGTATTAGCAAGATTACCATATAAATTACAAGATGGGGAAAATAATTTTTCTTTTGTCTTTAATTCAACATGAACTTCAATTCCAATCGTTTTTTTATAATCACTCATGATGTTCACCTACTTTTAAATTAAGATTTAATTCTTTTTCAATAAAACTTCCAAGTTGATAAATTTTAGCTTCACTCATACTAGGTCCCATAATTTGCATTCCAATTGGTAAATCATCAATAAAGCCCATTGGAAGACTCATCGAAGGAAATCCTCCCATATTAGAATGCATTACTAAAATATCATCCATAAATGCTCTTAAAGGATCATCATTATTTGTGTTGATATCATAAGCAACTCGACTACTAGTAGGTCCTAAAATTAAATCATAATCTTGATATATTTTTTCAAAACTTTTCTTTAAATCATCACGAATTTGTAAAGCCTTATCATAATAAATTTTAGCATTTTCTCCACTTAAAATATAAGAACCAATCATAATTCTTCGTTTTACTTGAGCTCCAAAACCTTCACTTCTTGTTTTTTTATATAAATCTTCTAAAGTATCTTCTTTTTTAGATAAACCATATCTAATTCCATCAAATCGAGCCAGATTACTACTAGCTTCTCCCATAGCAATTATTTGATATAAAATTACAGCTTTATCAATATGTTTAATATCAACATAGTCAACTTGAACTCCTTTATCTTTTAACATATTAATAACTTTATTGAATACTTTTAAAACTGTTGCATCTACAATATTAGATACAAAGTAATTAGGAATAGCAATTTTCATATCTTTTATATCTTTACCAATCAATCTTGTAAAATCTTCATCAGTTTCAAAACTAGTTAAATCTTTAGGATCTTTTTTACAAATGGCATTAAGAAGTAAAGCATTTTCATAAACCGTTCTAGTCATTGGTCCAATTTGATCTAAACTTGAAGCAAAAGCAACTAAACCAAACCTAGACACTCTCCCATAAGTTGGTTTCATACCAACTATTCCATTAAAAGATGATGGTTGTCTAATAGACCCACCTGTATCACTTCCTAAAGCAAATGGCATAAACCCAGCCGAAATAGCAACTGCTGAACCTCCTGAGGAGCCACCAGGTACTTTATTCTTATTCCAAGGATTAATAGGTGCTTTAAAATAACTTGTTTCACTAGTTGACCCCATCGCAAATTCATCCATATTTGTCTTACCAATAATAATCATACCAGCATTTTTAATAAGTTCAACAACACTTGCATCATAAATACTAACAAAATTTTCTAAGATATGAGAAGCACAAGTACATTTTAAATTATTAACCATAATATTATCTTTAATAGCAATTGGTAAACCAAATAATAAATTATCTTTAGGTACTTCCATATTTTCTAATTCTAAAGCTCTCTTTTTAGCTCCTTCATAATCTAAAGTAATAAATGCATTAAACTCATTATTACCAATTTTTTTAAATGATTCTTCTACTAAATCAAGAGGTTTAATTTCTTTTTTAACTAATAATTCATGAATTTCTTCAATACTTAAATTCAAATAATTACTCATCTTTTAACACCTCAACATCAACACTTATAAAATTTCCTTTTTTATTAGGAACATTTTTTAAAATATCTCCATTATGAATTTCTAAAGTATCATTTTCACGAAATTCAGTATCATTAACCCAAGGTGCAATTAATAAATCTTCATCAAAATCATTTAATTCTTTAATCTTATCTATTTCTAAAATCATTTTTTTTAATTCAACTTGATATTTTTCAATTTCT
>CAYTGK010000046.1:0-8186 GCA_964437305.1 uncultured Muribaculaceae bacterium | reverse complement strand
GATATAAAAACTATAAAAAGATAAAAATGGATATTAGATTAACTATTTTTCCAATAACCATTTTTATAATCTTTTAAATATTTAATATCTCGTCTTAGAAGCATATAATTTCTTTTTAAACTTCTATCTTTATTATACTTCATAGGATTAACTCTATCTTTCCATAAAGATAGGGCTTTCTTTTTAAATTCAGGGTTTACAATATATTTCTTGATAATAACTTTAGGTACAAAGGTAAGTAAAACTTCTTTATCTAAAACTTTATATTCTAAAGGTTTATCAAAGATTAAATCATCTGCCAATATTTCAATTAAATTACAACCAGCTTTTGTTAAATAATAACTACTTCTACCTTGTCTGGCATTAATCTCTAAAACTTTAAATTTTTTATCTTTCATATCATATTTCAAATCAAATTCAGCAAATCCTGTATAACCAATTTTTTCAGCAAATTCAGTAATATCTTTAATAATGTCATTTCCACCTTTAAAAGTTGAAAAACCATTAATTAAAACAGCAGCATTACCAATCATTTCTTTTTCATGTTCTTGAAGTCCAATTTGAGCTAAGGTTATTCTTTTAACTTTACCATGTTTATCACTATAAATTACAGCATCAAATAAATAACTATCATCACCTTTAATATATTCTTGAATAATTAAAGTACCAGTATAACCACCTTTTTTAATTTTATCAATTGTAGCAATTAATTCATCTTCAGATTCAATTTTAAATATCTTATTTTTACCTTTAAAGTTAAGTTTTCGATAAGAAACAACATCACTTGCTTTTAAAATAATAGGATAAGAAAAAGGAACTTTAATTTTTTCATTTTTGGAACAATCATAATATAAAGTATTAGGTAAAGATAAATTTGAATTTTCATAAGTTTTATAAAAAGTTTCCTTATCAATAATAGATTTAATAATATCACTTTTAGGATAATTAAAATAAAACATTTTTTCTAAGTCTTTTTTATGTTTAGAAATTAGTTCAATATAATTCTCGGTTGCTGATACTAAAATAATTTTCTCTTGTTTATGTTCATTATAAAAATTTTTAAGTTCTTTTAAAAACTCCTTTTCATTCCATAAATTTTCATTATATTTAGTAATAACAATTTTACTTAAATCAGTAAACCAAATAGGATTTTTACCAATTAAATAAGCTTTTTTATGATATTTTTCATGATAACATCTAGCCATATAATAGGCATTAGCATCCATTCCAATAATTAATAACGTGAATTCCATAAAAACTCCTTTCTATATAGGGTAGGGTGAGTTATATACAAACTACCCATTTCTTTATTTAGTATGTTTTCTATATATTTATAAATGACTTTATTTTTTTTATAGAAATGTTTATTTTTATCTATCAAAAATGACATTACTCGATATAATTTTAATAAATAATGTATGTATAAAATTATATCAGTTATTATTAAATTTTTAAATAGTATTAATAAATTTATTTGGAAAATTATTGATATATATCTATAATAATAATGATAAGGTATTCAATTTGAATGTAAGGTTTGTTCTTTTATCTTTTTTAATAATCTTATAAAGCTTAATTGGAATAATATTTAACTTATTTTCAACATGTCTTTTTTTAGTCTATGTTACTCATTTTTTCATAAACTTTTTACACTATTTTTTATATTATACTATTTTTTGAGTTTTTTAACAAGTTTATTGTAAAAGGTATGGTTTTAGTGTATAATAATTTTTAGGAAAGTGATGATATGTATACATTTACAAGCGAAATTAAAAAAGATGAATATGATAAATTTGTCAAAAATTATTCTATGGCGAGTTTTATGCAGGACTATAATTGGGCGAATGTTAAAAACAATTGGGATTCTATTCACTGTGGATTATTCAAGAATAAAAAGTTAGTTGGAGTATGTTCAATATTAGTAAAAAAGTTAGTAAAAAATATAAATATGTTTTATATTCCAAGAGGTTATTTAATAGATTATGAAAATTTTGATGATTTAGAAGCAATGACACAAAATATCAAATTACTAGCTAAAAAATATCATGCATATGTAGTTAAAATAGATCCTAATTTTTGTATAAGTGATAATAGTTTTAAAGATGAAATAGTTGAACATAATTATTCTAAAAATTATAGTATTAAACATAATAATTTATTAAAATTAGGATACAAACTTACAGGTATAAATAAAGATATGCATAAAAACATACAGCCACAATATAATATTTTTGCTCCTATGTGTGATAATAAATCAAATATATTAACTAGTGAGGAAGTACTTAAAAAATATCATAGAATTAAATCTTATATTGGAAATTATCAAGAAAAAAGAGGTGTTTCATTTGAAATAACTGACGATATAAAAAAAATTGATGAATTAGTTTCTCTACTAAAACAAACGGAAAAGAAACAAAATATAAATTTAAGAAATAAGCAATATTTTGTAGATATAATGAATAATTATAAAGGTTATGCATATCTTGCATTTGGTTATATTGATCTTAATAAATATATAAAATTTTTACAGTCTAATAATGAAGTAGAAAATATAGAATATGTTAATAAATTAAAAGATAAATATGGTGATAAAATGGCACTATCAGGAGCACTGATACTACTACCTAAAAATACAAAGGGTATTAGAACAAGTGAATATCTATATGCTGGTAATAATTTAGATTTAAATAAACTCCATGTCTCTACAGCTTTAGTATTTGAAATAATAAAATTTTCTATTGATAATAAATGTCATTACTGTAATTTAGGGGGAGTTGATGGTCATTTAGATGATCATTTAACAAAATTTAAACAAAATTTTAGTGGAAGAATCATGGAATTTGCTGGTGAGTACGATTTACCTATTTCCAAACTTTACTATCCCATAAAATTATTATATCCAATACTAATAAAAATTTACAAAGCGATTTTAAAGAAAAATAGTACTAAATAAATTAGGACTATTTTTATTATACTCAATTTTAAGCTGATACATATTAACTATTTTTACAGCTTTTAAAGGTTTTATATTCATTCAAAATAATTTTATTTTCTATCTATTTCTTTTGAAGTTTTTAACTTAGATGTCTATTTCCATTTAATTCGTCTTATCAATTATAATAATCATCATGATTAAGTGCATTTAATGATATTTTAAGTATACTTAACAAATAGATTGAACTTCTTTTCATCATGTCTTTTTATTCGGTGTTACTTATTTTCCATAAAACTTTTCACACCATCTTTTTTTACATAAACTCTTGGTAATCTATTAGTAATTGAAACTAATAAATGATGAACAGTATCGCGACTTGTACTGGCAACATTTGAAAAAGTTAAACCATCTCCAATAATTGTTACTTTGTCATGTACTTTAACGGTTTCATCAACTTTAACGGAAATATAGTCCATATAAATAGCTACAATGGGATAAGTTTTATCATTTATTTTAACATATTTAAAAGCTGAAGTAATTCCATCAGCATGGCCAATTTGAACCGTTGCAATATACTCATGACTTTCTGCTTTATGAATAGCATTATAACCAACAAATTCATTATTATCTATTTCAGTTATATAAATAACTTCACTATAAATACTCATGACTTTTTCTAACTTTAAATTATTATTAATAGTAACTTCACTTACATTTTTACCTAATAATTTAATTTTTCTTTTTAAATCAACGAGAGCTAATTTATTCTCAGGAACATTAGCATTAGCTGAAAAACCATACATAGCAATTCCTAGTCTTACTCCATTAGCAAAACTTACTTTCTTATGTTTTACTAAAGATAAAGAATTATATAAATGAACAATTGGAATACTAGTTAAATCAATATTTTTAGTTAATTCTTTAAATCTATTAAGTTGAGAATCAAAATAAGCATCATATACTCCTGAAGTTGCAAAATGGGTATAAATTCCTTCTAAAATAAGATTAGTATCCTTAATTTCCATTATAATGTTTTCAAGTTCTTCTTGCTTTTTTATTCCAATTCTATTCATTCCAGTATTTAACTTAATATGAACTTTTAAATTTAACTTAGTATCTTTAATTTCTTTAAAATAATCATAAGAAATAATTGTTAAAGTAACTTTATTTTTAAATGCTACTTCTAAAAACTTGGGAGCAATATAGCCAAAACATAAAATGGGAATATCTTTTTCTTGTTTTCTAATACTAATTGCTTCTTCTAGTGATGAAACAGCAAGATAATTAATTCCTGCTTCAATCATTGTCTTAACTAATACATCACCATGACCATAAGCATTTCCTTTAACAACTCCAAAATAATATTTATAATCAGGATAATTTTCCTTTATATTTTTAATATTATTAATTAATGCTTTTTCATTAATTTCAACATAAGAATTTCGATACATATTTTCACCTCAACTATTAAATTTACTAAATAGAGTATAACACAAGTAACTTTTTTCCACAATAATAGTGGATAAAAAATTATTATTATATATATTTATTATAAACTTATAGGGAGGATTTATGAGGTTAGTTGAATTAAATGAAAAAGAATATTGCGAATTTACAGAAAGTCATAATGCTCATTTTTTACAATCTTATGAATGGGGAGAATTATCTAAGACGAGAAATTTTATACCTTATTATGTTGGTTTAAAAAATGATGATAAGGTAGTTGCTAGTGCTTTACTTTTAAAAAAGAATTTATTATTAGGATATTCTTATATATATATACCAAGATCTTATACAATTGATTATAACAATTTTGAATTATTAAAAACATTCACAGAAGAAATTAAGAAGTTTGCTAAAAGTAAAAAAGCTATTTTCTTTAAGATAGACCCAGCTATTAAATTACAAACTATTGATGAAAATGCTAATCCAATTGAAGGTGAAAATAACTATGAATTAGTAGAAAATCTAAAAAAAATTGGTTTTAAACATTTACCATTAACAAAATTATTTGAAACTAGTCAACCTAGATATACATTTCGAATTGATGTTACTAAAGATATTGATACTTTAGTTAAGAATTATCACCCTAAATGTCGTAATTATATAAATAAGGCTAATAGTTATTTACTTAATGTTAAAATAGGAGATAGAGATGATATAAAAGAGTTTATAAGGTTAATGAAAATGACTGAAAAAAGACAAGATTTCTATTCACATGATTCAGATTACTATTATAAATTTTATGATATATTTAATCTTAGAGGACATATTAAGTTATTATTGGCAGAACTTGATTTTAAAAAAGTTTTAAATATGATTGATAATAAACTTGAAGAATTAGAAAAAAATAAGAAAGCAGATACTAAACAAATTGAAAAGTTAAAAAGTGAAAAAGAATTTTATTTAGAAAAAAGTAAAGATAAAAATAAAGAAATTATAAGTGCTTGTATTATGGTTTATTATGGTAATAAGAGCTGGTATTTATATGGAGCTAATGATAAAGAATATAAAAGTACTTTTGCTAACTATAAACTTCTTGATTATCAAATTAAACTTGCTCATGATAGTGGTATTGAAATTTTTGATGAGTTTGGAACTATTGGTGATTTAAGTGGAGATAGTCCTTTAATTGGAATTCATGAATTTAAAAAAAGATGGGGTGGTGAATATATAGAATTTGTTGGTGAATTTGATTATATTTTAAATTCATTTATGTATTTTATTTATAAAACTTTAATTCCAATTAGACATAAATTAGTAAATAAAAAACTAAAAAGAGATGATAAATAAAAATCATCTTTTTTTAGGAAATGACAAAAAAGTCTTTCTTTTGACAAGATTTTATGATTTAATTAAAGTAAGAATAAAAGGTGATAATGTGGATAATTTAAATAATTTATTATGGAGTATTGCAACCGTTATGTTAACAGTATCGGGTATTTATTTTGCCTTTAAACTTAAATTTTTGCATTTAAATTTTAAAGAGATTTATTATAACTTGTTTAAGAAAAAGAAAGATAATAAAGGAATATCACCTTTTGCCTCTTTAATGGTCTCACTTGGGGGATGTATTGGAGTTGGGTCTTTAGCAGGAATTGCTCTTGCAATTTATAAAGGGGGAGTTGGAACAATATTTTGGATATGGTTATCTTGTTTAATCATGGCTCCTAATTCATTAGTTGAAAATTTATTAGCTGTAGTTTATCAAAAGAAAAAAGGTAATGAATATCAAGGAGGACCACCTTATTATATTAAATATGGACTTGGTTATAAAAAACTAGCTATGGTATTTGCTTTTATTGTAGCTTTTGCTTATATTGTTGGTTTTTTAACAATTCAATCTAATACAATTGCCGTTTCAATTACTAATTTTTTTGATTTTCCAAAACTTCTTATAGGAATAATAATTGCTGTTTTATCATTTATTATTATTCATAATGGTTTAAAAGGAATAGCAACTTTTTCATCTATCTTTGTTCCTATAATGGGACTTCTTTATTTTGGAGTTTCTTTATTTATTGTTATAAAAAACATTAATCTTATGCCTAGTTTATTAGCTAATATCATTCATGAAGCTTTTAACTTTAAAGCTTTAGGTTATGGAATGTTTTCAGTTATTTTAATTGGTATTCAAAGAGGAATATTCTCAAATGAAGCAGGAGTTGGAACAGCCTCTATTGCATCTGGGTCGTCTGGTTCTAAAAGTCCTATTTCTCAAGGTTTAATTCAAACAATTGGAGTTTATATTACAACTTTTATTATTTGTACAGGAACAGCTTTTATTATTTTAACATCTAATTATACTCCTAATATGTATACTGATGTAAATGGAATTGAAATTACTCAAAATGCCTTATATTATCATTTAGGAAATCTTGGAACGGTGGTTTTATACTTTTGTATTATAGCATTCTCTTTTTCTACGATTATTTCAGGTTATTATTATGGGGAAGTTAATATGAAATTTTTGTTTAAGAAAATGAATGAAAAACATATTCTCTTATTAAAAATTATAACTTGTGTTCTACTTGCAATAGGAGCAATTTTAAGTCCTAATTTCTTATGGAGTTTTGTAGATATATTAGTTGCAATTTTAGCAATTATCAATGTATATGCAATGTTAAGTTTAAGAGGTGATGTTTTATTAGAATATCAAACTTATAAAGCTAATAAAAATAAAAATTTATAGTAAATTTTTATTACTTGTGCTATAATCAAAGTACAAGAGGTGTAGTTATGATAGGTAATGATTGGGATCAAGTACTAGAAACAGAATTTAAAAAAGATTATTTTTATAATTTATTAAAATTTGTTCAAGGTGAGTATGCTAGAAAAACCATTTATCCATCTAAAAAAGAAGTATTTAGAGCTTTTCGTTATACTCCATATAAAAATGTTAAAGTTGTTATTTTAGGTCAAGATCCTTATCATGGAGAAGGACAAGCCGAAGGGTTAAGTTTTTCAGTACCTAGTGGAATTAAAAAGCCTCCCTCATTAGTAAATATTTTTAAAGAATTAGAAGATGATTTAGGGTGTAAGATACCTAATACTGGCTCATTAGTACCTTGGGCTCGGCAAGGAGTTCTGCTTTTAAATACAGTGTTAACAGTCGTTAAAGATCAAGCAGCAAGTCATAAAGACATTGGTTGGGAAGTATTTACAGATGAAGTAATAAAAAAAATAAATGAAAAAGAAGAACCAGTTGTGTTTATTCTTTGGGGAAGTTATGCAAGAAGTAAAAAGAAATATATTACTAATCCTAAACATTTAATTTTAGAATCAGCCCATCCATCTCCACTTTCTGCATATAATGGTTTCTTTGGCTCTAAACCATTTTCAAAAACAAATGAATTTTTAAAAAAGAATAATTTAAAGCCAATTGATTGGCAAATAATAGATGAATAGGAGTAGATATGAAACATAAGAAATTTTTAATAATCATTCTTATTATTTTCATACTTATATTATTGATTACGATTATTACGTTGTATTGTGTAAGTCCAATAGTTTCTATAAATTCAGAAATAAAGGTTTCTTTAAATGATAAAGTAGAAACTAAAAAATTTGTTAAAAAAATTACTTTAGGTACTTATGAAAATAAAATTTTAGATACTTCAAAAACAGGTAAGTATGATGTTTTAATTCATACCAAAAATATCTTTGGTAAAGTTAAAGATTATAAAGCAAGTTTAGAAGTTATTGATAAGATAGCTCCTACAATTGAAGCAACTTCGGAAATAACAATTTA
>CAYTGK010000045.1:0-8334 GCA_964437305.1 uncultured Muribaculaceae bacterium | reverse complement strand
GATTAAGTCTTTCTAAATAAATTTTAGGAATATTACCATCAAGTCTTTTTTCTAAGCCCTTTAATGCTAAACTTTTTAAATAATCATTAGCATCAACATCTTTATTAAAGATTGCTAAATTTAATTTATATTTTGGTAACTTAAAATCACACATACTTGCTAATTTAAAAGTATTATCAAGAGCTTTTTTATTACTTTCAATATTTTTATAATAACAATTAATTTTATTTTCATATGCATTAGAGATAGTTAAATTATCTCTTAATAACTCTAAATATTTTAGTATCTCATAATCTTTTTCTTCTTTATATAGTAATTTATTAATATAAATAACATTATCTTTATTACTATTATCTGCATTAACTGGGAAAAAGATATCTTGATATATTAATTCTATTTCTTTTAAAGGAATGCATATTAAATCACTTTTATATTTTTTATAATCAGTAAGTGTTAATTCTCTTTCTGATTTAATAGTAGTTAACTTAAGTAAATTTTGATAACCATTATAATTTTTAGCAAATAATAGTCTATCTTCTAAATCTAGTCCTATAATTGGTTTAATATTATTAGCATCACATTTTCTAATAAATTCCATAACTCCAAACATATTATCATCACAAATGGCCATATACTCTAAATTATAATTTTTAGCAAGATTAATTAAATCATCTACTTCAAGTAAACTAGATAAAAAAGAATAAGTTGTTTTATTATAAAGTGGTATATACATAACATCACTCTCCTTAATAAACACATACTAATTTAATTATAACAAACAAGACCTTTTTTGTATACTGATTTTTATGTTCGATAGTCTAAATGTTTAAAATTAAATATTACTAAAAACTCATTAAGAGTATATATATTTTTTAATAAACTAAAATTAAATCATTTATCTTTGTTTCTATATCTTCTAAATTTGATAGTAAGTAATCATTAATATTAACTACTTTCCTATTAGTTAGTAACTTAAAAAAAATTAATACTATTTTTTTAATACATTTAATAAAAAACAATATTAGTATTAATTTCTTTATTTAATTAAACTATTTCCAGTCATCTCAATTGGCTTTTTTATATCTAATATTTGCAGAATAGTTGGACTAATATCTGATAATCTTCCTTCATTTAAACTTACATCTTGATAATTAATTAAAGCAAGAGGTACTAAATTAGTAGTATGTGCTGTATTAATACTTCCATCATCATTAATCATACATTCACAATTTCCATGATCAGCTGTTACTATCATAGCATAATCTTTAGCAAATATTTTCTTAAGTATTTTTTCCATACAAGAATCTACAACTTCTAAAGCTTTAATAACAGCTTCAAGTTTTCCAGTATGTCCAACCATATCTGGATTAGCAAAATTTAAAACTATTAAATCATAACAATCTTTATCAAGTGCTTCAAGAACTTTATCACATACTTCTCTAGCTGACATTTCTGGTTTTAAATCATAAGTAGGTACATCTTTTGGAGATGGAACTAAAATTCTATCTTCAAAAGAGTATTTAGTTTCCACTCCTCCATTTAAGAAGAAAGTTACATGGGCATATTTTTCCGTTTCAGCAATTCGAAGCTGTTTTAATTTATTTCGACTTACAACTTCTCCAATTGTATTTTTTATACTTTCATTTGGGTAAATTATATTAACCCCTTTAATAGTTGCATCATACTCAGTCATACACGTATAATAGATATTTAAATAGCAACGATTAAAATATGTAAACTCCTTATCAACAAAAGCTCGTGTAATTTCTCTTGCTCTATCTGGTCTAAAATTATAGAAAATAATTGCATTATTCTTTTCAATTAACCCATCTAGGTTCACGACAATTGGCTCCATAAATTCATCAGTTACATCTTTTTCATACATCTTTTGAATAGTATCAGTTAAATTATTTGTCTCTATTCCTTTACCACTTGTAAATAACTGATAAGCCTTTTCGATACGTTCATATCTTTTATCCCGATCCATTGCATAATAACGTCCAATAACTGTTGCAATATTTGGAAATTGTAAACTATTTAATTTTTCTTCTAATTTTTTTAAATAAGAAATTCCCATAGTAGGACTAGTATCTCTACCATCTAAAATTGCATGAACATATACTTTATCAAACTCTAAACTTTTACACAAATCTAAAATTGCAAATAAATGATTAATATGACTATGAACTCCTCCATCAGAAAGTAAGCCCATTAAATGCAATTTTTGATTATTTTGTTTAGCATAATTAATTGTTTTAATAAGTTCTTCTTTTTTAAAAAAAGTTTTTTCAGCAATTTCTTTATTAATCTTCGTTAAATCTTGATAAACAATTCGCCCAGCTCCAATATTAGTATGTCCTACCTCACTATTACCCATCTGTCCATCTGGAAGTCCAACATCAAGACCACTAGCTTTGATAGTTGTATGAGGATAATCTTTAAATATTTTATCAAGAGTTTTAGTATTCGCTAACTTTACAGCATTTCCTTCACGTTTTTCACTTAATCCATAACCATCTAAAATTGTTAAGATAACTTTTTTCATTTTTTCATTCCTTTTAAGCCTTTAAGTCCTTTTGTACCATTAAAACCTTCTAAAATATTAGTCTTAAACGTACTTGTTTTAGCTTTTCTTTTTTTATAACTTGCAATACCTAAATTTAATACATTATCTAATAATTCTGGATATGGCTTAGCTGTTTTTTCCCATAAGTAGAAAGAAAGTGAGCCAGGGATACTATTGATTTCATTTACATAAACCTTACGAGCTTTTTCATCAATCAAAAAGTCAATTCGAACAACTCCACTTGAATTTAAAGCTCTGAAAGCTTTAATTGCCATTTCTCTAACATCTTCTGCAATATCATCAGGAATATTAGCTGGAATAATTCGTTTCGCACTAGCCATCCCTTTGCTACTCATCCTGCCACCTTTAATCTTAGAATCACCGATATATTTATCTTCATAAGTTAAAATTTCATGAGAAGTTCCTACTTCTTCAATAACACTTAATTCTTGATGTTCATAATTACCAAGAACACTTATATTAACTTCTCTTAAATTGTTAACAACTTCTTCAACCAAAATTTTATTATCATATTTAATAGCATCAATTATTGCTTCTTGTAATTCAGAAGCGTCATGACAAACTTTAATTCCAACACTAGACCCAAGAGTTGCTGGTTTAACAATAACAGGGTAATCTAACTTTTCAATATCTTTGATTACTTTATCTGAATCATCAGTATAATCTGTATCAAAAAACCATTTATACTTAACAACATTAATACCACTTTCTTTAAAAATTTGTTTCATGAAAACTTTATCTTGTCCAACAACACTAGCATATACTCCACTTTCAGCATAAGGAATACCTATAGTTTCAAGATATCCTTGTAATGTTCCATCTTCCCCATTTGTTCCATGCATAATTGGAAAAGCCATATCAATTTCCGTTACAATTGTTTTAAATAACCCTTTCTTATTTTGAAGAACATACCTCCCATCTCGATTATATAAAACAACTTCTTTAGCATAACGTTTTAATAAATCTATATCACTATAAACGTCTATATCAAGAAGCAACTTTCCTGTATACCATTTACCTTCTTTAGAAATATAAATTGGTATCACCTCATATTTTTCTAAATCAATTTTATTAATAGCTTGAATGGCCGTTATAATACTAACCTCATGTTCAACAGAACGTCCCCCAAAAATAACACCTAATCTAATTTTCATTTTTTACTTCCTCCTTCATTATATATATCAGGTAAATCATTTTCAAAAAGTGCATAAATTTCTTTCTTATCATACTTTCCTTTTAATTTATCTAGTTCATGAAAAGCCTCCATAACTTGATTTAATATGATAATTTTATTTTCTTTAAACCCTTGATCAAGAATACCTTTTTTTATTTTTTCACATCTTTTTTCACCAATTAAAATTACATAATCGGCAACCTTAGAAATTTCACATCCAAATTCATAGTTTAAAGATTCTTCATTATCACCTAACTCAACCATTCCTGGAGTAACAACAACTTTAATTCCCTCCATCATATCTAAAACATCTAAAGCATTTTTAGCACCCACAGGATTAGAATTATAGGCATCATCTATCATGGTAATATTATTTAATTTTTTAATTTCTAAACGATGTTCAATTGGAATAAGCGATTTAACTTTTCTTACCATATCAGGAATTGGTACTTTTAATTCTACTCCTAATGCAATACTTGCTAAAATATTATAAACATTATGAATTCCAAGTAGCTTAGTTTCAACATGATAAGTTTTTCCTTCATGCACTATATCAAAATTCATCCCATTTTGATTACTTTTAATATTTATAGCATTAAAATCACTTTTGGAATTTTCTTTACCTATCCAAATAATTTTAACTTTATTTTTTAATTCATTCTTAACATAATCAACTTGATATTTATCATCAAGATTTAAAACACAAGCCCCATCTTTATCTAATGACTCAATAAGTTCAAACTTAGTTCTGCAAATATTTTCTTTCGTTTTAAATGTTTCAAGATGTGCATCTCCAATAATTGTTAATATTCCATATTTAGGTTTTACAAAATCACATAATTTTTTAATTTCTCCAGGAACATAGGCTCCCATCTCAGCAATTAAAACTTCATCGAATTTATCTAAGTAACTATTAATCGTTATCATTAAACCATAAGGGGTATTTAAGTTTTTCGGAGTTGGTCTAGTTATATATTTCGATGATAAAACATGACTTAAAATATTTTTACTACTTGTTTTCCCATAACTTCCTGTAATTCCTATAACTTTTAATCTATTCATATCTGCTAATTTATTCTTAGCTTTCTTAAAGTAATAATTATAAACCATTTTTTCAATTGGTCTATTAATAATATTTACAAGATATATAAAGTAGTAAAGGAAAGCTATAAGAAGTGTTAAAATAATTAAAACTATTCCTGAAAAATGTGTAATCAATAAGATAGCTATTAGAAGTCCAACAATTATAAACTCTGTTAAATAAAGCCTTTTAATTCGATTAGTAATATTAAAACTGATTTTATTTTGATTATCTTGATTTTTACGATATTCATCGTATATTCCAATTATATAAATAATTGTTATTGATAAATAAATAACTTCTACAATGAAAGATTCCGAAGACATAAATAAAAATATGGATAATAAAAGTGGCAAGAAATCAATTGAGTTAAATATGCGTGTTTTATTTCTTTCACACCATCTTAAATAACGTTTATTTTCATTATATAAGTTTTGCTGTAACATATATAAAGAGGTTCTAGTTTTATAAAAAATATAAACTAAATAAACCAAAATATAAATATACATAAATTACCTCCCTTTAAATAAAATGTTTTAAAATATTAATAACTTGATTCAAATTTTCTAAATAACAATAATGTGTTCCTGGTAAAATAATTGAAGCTGAATTAGGTATCAATTCTTCTAATACTTTAGCTTCACTAACAGGTACTTGTTCATCATCTTGACCCCAAATAATTAAGGTTTCAGCCTTTATTTTTTTAGCATCATTTTCTAAATTAGTATTAACCGTATTAACAAGAATTTCTCGCATTACACCTGTTGCAGCTCGATAATCTTCGCTTCCCATATGTTTTTTAGCAAATTCTGCAACTCCATTTAAAATTTTTATTTTCTTTAATTTCTTTAATATTTTAACTTTTAAACCTTTTTGTTCTTCATTTCGAAAAGGACTAGCTAGTAAAACTAATTTTTTTACATCATACCTAGCTGCATAGCAAATTGCTACTCGCCCACCAAAAGAATGCCCTATTAATATAGGTTTTTTAACCTTTACTTCGTCTAAAAATTCTTTTAAAAATTCTGTATAATCATAGATAGTATAAGCAAAACTTGGAGTTTGGCTACTCCCAAATCCTGGAAAATCAAGAATAGTTATCCGATTATTATTACATAGATTTTTACCAAGAGGTTCCATCATTGCAATATTTTGTCCCCATCCATGTAAAAGAACAATATCTTCTCCCTTACCATATTGAGTATAATTAACTTCTAAATCTCTTATTGTTTTTATCATAATAACCTCTTATTACATTATAACACGTTTTTTCTTTTGATTTCAAAAAGTAAATTAGATTTTACATTATTAGACAATACTTTTTTTAAAAGAAAGTTGTATTAAATATCATGACTGATAAATTTTAAAAACAACTAACTTTAAAGCATTTTAAGTCATTATTGTAAATTTTATATAGTCTTAAAATCAAACTTTTCCAATTAAAGTAAAAAGAAAAAACCTGTACAACGACAGGTTATCTACTTTGAATAACAAAAAGAAGTAAAATTAAATATTTAAATTTCATATATAGGGACAATGAAAGAAAATATTAGAAAAAGTTATCCAATTAAAATATGGTAGGAATTCCATATCAAGTAGACAAATACAATAATAGCACGTCCCATCAATAAAATCAATATATTTTTATTTTTTACTTAATTTTAATTTTTTTTGTCTACTCTCTTTTAATGCAATTGAAACATCAATTGATTCTATTAATAAATCATTATCATCAACATTATTAAATAAGTAATCATATAAACCTGGTTGATGAACCCATTTACCGTCTAATCCCATCTTATAAGCTTTTTCTTTGTTAATTGTCATTATAAAAATGGGATTATCGTTATCATTTCTAATTACTTTAAAATATTCAACCAGTTCAATTGTCTCAATGATATTTTTATTATCATTATCCATTTGCTACCTCCTTTTTTTCTTTGACTCATATCTATAATCACAAGCTTTTAACTCTTTAGTATCTGGTGGAATAATTGCTGATTGTAAAAACATTCGATAATTTTCTAATTGAATTTTCCACTCTAAATCAATATCTTTATCTCGATAAACACGATATAAATCTCTTGTTGAGCCTTCTTTTATTTGATGTTCCATCGGAGTATGAAATTGAATTTCAAACACATCTTCCCCATTTGGACAAACAATTTTTGCATTTATTCCTTGATATCTCAATGTTGACCAATTTTTTTTATTTGAAGGTTTCCAAAATTCTTGATGGTCAACCCAATGATTTTTAGCATCAATTGGTCCAAATTTCATATCTTCTAAACGATGTAATATTTCATCAACTTTTTGTAAATAAATATTATCAGGAATAATAATCGTATATCTAATTCCATCACGAATTTTAGCTCCAGCTCCATTATAATCAATAGTATTATCAGAATCACTTGCTAAGATAGCATCTGCGATTATTTTTCTTTTGATACTATCAATACTTTTAATCGTATGTGTTTTTTCTTTATTTAAAATTCTTCCATCAGCTGTTTTATAATCTAAAAGTTCAACTCCATCTCCAACTAAATTTATAAGTATCTTTGTTATCTGAGGAGCTAAATCTAATGCTCTAGCATGAATTCTAATAGCCCACTCAGAAACTATAATTTTATCATGATTAGAAAGTTCTTCATAAGCACTTTCTCCTTCTTTATAGCCTGGAGAATGGAGATATTCATCAATGTATCTACGAATTTCATGATATTTTCCTTCAGAAATTTTTAAATCATCAGGAATATTACTTAAATTTAAAGATGGTCTTACTACATTTTCTTCATCCATAGCACCACTCCTTGACATTTCTTAACAATATGATATATTATTTTTAAGAAAAAGTAAAGAGGTTTTATGAAAGTAATTGTTGATAATAAAGAAATAGAACTTGAAATTGCTAATAGTTTCTTAAAAAGATTAAAAGGTTTTATGTTTCAAAATGAAATAACTAAAGTTTTAAGATTTAAAACTAATAGTATTCATACAATATTCATGAAAGTAAATCTTGATATTGTAATGACTGATAAGAATAATAAAATACTCTATATTTATCAAAATTTTGGTAAAGGAAAAATTCTTATCAAAAAGTCTGTTTATTATACTTATGAATTTCCAAATAACTTCATAAATAATTTGCATATAGGTGAAACTTTAATAGTAAAAGAATAGAGCTTTAATCTAAGTCTATTCTTTATTTTTTATTTACAAATTTAACAAATTTTTCATAAGTATTATTTTTTAAATCGGTATCACTTAATTTTTCAAATAAATTCTTTTGTTCTCTTGTTAATCTATCTGGTAATACAACTTCAAAGATGATATACATATCTCCTGTTCGATTGGAATTTGCATTTTTAATACCTTTACCTTTAATTCGTTGTTTATCATTAGTATTAGTTCCTGGTTTAACATTTAAAGTTATAACTGAATCAAGAGTTCTAATATCTTTTTTACATCCTAAAACTGCATCAGTTATAGTAA
>CAYTGK010000044.1:0-8372 GCA_964437305.1 uncultured Muribaculaceae bacterium | reverse complement strand
TTTAAAAAAAGAAATGTCAAGTAATTAATTTCTTAATTTCTCAACATCCCCTTCAAACTATTTATAGTTTATTTTAATAATTTTGGTTAGTTGTTCCACTTAAATGATTAAGACCACTTTGTACTAATCTTTTAGTAATTTCTCCACCTACAGATCCATTAGCACGAGAAGTAGTGTCTGGTCCTAAATTAACACCAAATTCGCTAGCTATTTCATATTTCATTTTATCGATAGCTTGTTTAGCTCCTGGTACTCTCATCTTTAAAGAGTCTTTATTTGAACTTGAGTTCATTGTTTCACCTCCACACTAATAGAATGTGAAGATTCTACATTTTTATACAATTTATAGATTGGTAATTTTTTCCTCTATTTTTAAAGTATATCTTGATAAATATTCGCATTTTTACTATCAATTATAATTATTTTTAAGTTATCCATTATCTCTTTAATTAAAGTCTCATAATTAAACTTTTTTTCCATTTCTAAACAAGTATTTAAATTAGGATTTATAATTGGATGTTTTGGAACAAAAATCGTGCAACAATCTTCATAAGGTAAAATACTAATATCATAAGTATCAATTTTTTTAGCAATTTCAATTATTTCTAATTTATCAAAACAAGCAACTGGACGCAAAATTGGTAAATTAGTAACACTATTGATAACTTTCATACTTGTTAAAGTTTGGCTTGCAACTTGTCCAACCGATTCTCCAGTAACAATTCCTAAAGCTTTAAATTTAATAGTAAGTTTTTCCATAATACGTAACATCATTCGGCGCATAATAGTAATAGAGTAATTCTCTAAACAATTTTTATAAATTTCTTCTTGAAGTTTCGTAAAAGGAACTATAATTAATCTTGCTTCCCCACCATAATTATATAACTTTCTAGCAAGTTCAATTACTTTGTTTCTAGCCTCAAGTGAAGTATGGGGAATTGCTTCAAAATAAACATAATCAAGTTTAATTCCACGTTTTAATGCTAAGTAACTAGCAACAGGAGAATCAATACCTCCTGATAACATCGCTAAACATTTACCCAAGGTTCCAACAGGATATCCACCTAAACCCTTATATTCATTTAAGTAAACATAAGAATAATCTTTCCTAATCTCAACATGAACCAAAATCTGATAATTTCTAACATCAACTTTTAAATTTTTAAATTTTTTTAAAATATACTCTCCAAATAAGTTATTACACTCTACTGAATTAGGAATAAAACTTTTATCACTTCGTTTAGTTTCAACTTTAAAAGTATAAGTTTCATCAATTAAACTAACACTTAAAACCTCATGTATCGTATTTTTAATACTATCAAGATTACTCTCGCATTTATAAGCAATCGAATAAGCATGAATCCCAAAAATACTTGCAATATTTTTTAAAATTATATCATTATCTTTATCTTCATATTCAATATACATTCTAGACATATCTTTAAAGATATTAACCTTTAAACCTTTAAGTTTTTTTAAAATATTTGAATATAAGGTATTAATAAAAATTTTTCGATTTCCTTTTTTAGTTGTTAATTCCCCATATTTTATTAAAATAACTCTATTCATTAATATTATTCCCCTTTCTCAAATCTTAATTCTTCCATTTTCTTTGAAAAAATTTTAAAAAAATAATCAAGCTCGGCATCAGTTGTCAAATAAGATAAACTTATTCGAATACTGCTTTTGGCAATATCTTCATCATGAGTTATTTCATAAACACTTAATGACATATTTCTATCATTTGCACAAGCTGTTTTAGTTGATACGTAAATATCATTTTCAGCAAGAGAATGTAACATAGTTTCTGATTTTATTCCCTTAATACTTATATTCACGATATGAGGAACACTATCAATTGGACTATTTATTAAAACATCATTCATTGTTTCCAAATATTTTCTTAATTTTTGATTTAATTTTAAAACATGAGCATATTTTTCAGAACTATTTTCTAAAACTAATTTTAAAGCTTTAGCAAAACTTGCACATAAAGCATGAGTTGGAGTACCACTTCGATATATAGTTTGACTTTTACCACCATGAATAATTGGCTCTAACTCAATTGCTCTTTTTTTAATTAAGGCACCTACTCCATTCAAACCATAGATTTTATGTGAAGAAAATGAATATAAATCAATATTTTCTAAATTAACTGGAATTTTTCCAACTGCTTGCGTACCATCAACATGAAAGATGGTTTTTGGATATTCTTTTAAAATTTCACCTATTTTATTTACATCTTGAATAATTCCAAGTTCACTACTAACTTGAGCTATCGTAACTAGTATAGTATCATTCCTAAGTTTATTTTTTAAATCATTAAGTTCTACTTTACCATTTTTATCTAATTTTAGGTATTCAATTTCATACCCTTCTTTTTTCAAATAATTAAGTGTTTCTAAAATACTTGAATGTTCTAATTTCGTTGTTAAAATATGTTTACCACGATTTTTATATTTGTTAATAACTCCCATAATAGCTAAATTGTTAGCTTCACTAGCCCCACTTGTAAATATTACTTCGGAAGGACTTACTCCCATTAAATCAGAAACTTGTTTGGTTGTAGCTTCAAGTAAATGCCAAGATTTAGTACCTAATTTATGTAATGAATTAGCATTTCCAGGATATTCAATTACTGCTTTATTGAAACTCTTTAATACTTCTTCATTTACAGGAGTTGTTGCACTATAATCTAAATAAACCATCATAACACCTCTTTTTCTAAACTCTAATCTTAACAAATTGTTGACAATTAATCAAGATAATTTTTTTAAAAGAAGAAATCTAGTTTCAAAAAAGAGTTACTATCAACAGTCGTTTTTAAAATGAAAAGCCTTATTTTACAACAATTTATTAAACTGTATTAGCATAAAAGTAATTAAAATTTAACTTTCAATAGTAACAAAAAAGATTCATTATATATAATATATTATTTTAAATACATTCTTTATTAAATTTATTCTTAATACCTGGTTCTTGTTTATCTAAAACATCTAAAACCAATTTAACTACTGCTTCATAGTTACCTTTATAAAATAATATTTCAGCTCTATTTAAGGTTTTACTAACTTCATTCTCTGTTCGATACCTATTAGCATAAACAATCAAATTTTCAGCAAAATAAGCATTATGAATAATATTTTTTGTTGTCTTATAAAGTTTAAAAACTAAATCTCTAGCCGTATCTACTCTAGTATTTAATGTTTTAATAATAATTGGTTTTTTTTCTAATTCTTTAATTATTTCCAAAATTGCTTCATTAGCCTCACTTAGCTCAACAAAATAATTGTTAGCAACTACAGGTATTTTAACACTTTGAATTTGTCTTTTACAAGTTTTTAATAATTCTTGAACTTCTTCTAATTGATCTCTTGCTCTTTCTTCATCATCTTGCATACTTCCTAAACTCCTTAATGTTAAATCTAAATTATCTTCTATTTGTTTTAAATTAATACCAAGTTCATTTAACATGAGATTAATCTTTCCATAAGATTCTTCTTGTTTTTTTACTTTTCTAATTAAAGTATGATATTTCTTAACTAATTCATCATATTCTGATGTAATATTTGCTAAATCATTTAAATCTGAATCTTTAAGTCCATATAAAGTTTTAAGATCATCAAGTTGCATATTAATATCATGTAATGTATCTTTTACCGTTGTTAGTCTTTCATCAAAAGCATTACTACTTGCATCAAAATCTTTCTTATAAACTTTTTCTTTTTCAATATCTTTAAAAATCGTATCCAAAAATTCTAATATCGTCTTTAATTCAATTATACTATTTTCAGTATTTAAAACTTTTAATCTATCCAAAATATCATTTTCAAATTTTTCAATCTCTTTAAAATTATAATCTAAATTCATAAAATTTAAAGTAAAGCCTTCTTCGAGCATACTTTCTCTTAATATTGTAAGTTCCTTGAGTCTTGATGGAATTAGGTCTTGAAGTAACACTAAAATATTTGGTACTTCTGTAATAATAGTACTAATATGATCAATCATAACTTCTAAAGATTTAACTACTAACACAACCTCATTATAAAGTTTTTCATTGATAACTAGTTCAAAATCTTGAAATCTTTTATCAATATTTTCAAATTGCATTTCTATAGTATCAACTAATATTCCATAAGCTTCTTTATCACTTTCATATTCTCGAGTTGCCATTCTATATCTGTTTTTTAACTTAATAACAATACCCCGATATTTATCTTCATAAGATGTTAACTCTTTTAATTCCATAATCATATGATTTATTAAATAACGATTTTTATATAATTCTAATTCACATCGTGCATACTTTTGATTAAATTCATTTTTGCTTTTACTCGTTGCAATAAAATCTAATTCAACAATCATATCCTCGATTTCTTTAAAAGAAGTATTTCTTAATTCATCATAGATTTTTTTATAATTATTGACTTTTTCTTCTAATTGCTCACCCTTAGATAAATTATGTATTTTATCAATTTCACTTAATAAAGGAATTGATAGTATTTCATTTCTTAAAATATCCAAGTTATTAACTTTATTTAATAAAACTTTTTTATTATGTCTTTTTAATATTATAATGGCAAGGATAGTTATTATTAAAATTCCAACTATTGTACTAATTACAATTATCTTGGTGTTCATCTTAACCTCCAATCTTACATCATTATCATATCATAAAGTTCGATTTTTTTGTAGTATTTTTGGAAAAAAAGAAAAAATTCCGTTCTAAGAATATTTTATTAACACACTATGTCCTTCAATATTAGAAACGGGATATATCTTATAATTTGGAAATTCTTTTTTTAAGCTAAACCTTACCTTTGATAATAATATATTATTTTGGGAAGTAATTAAATATAAACTTGTATTGCCCATTAAACTAGATACAACTTCTTCATAATTTTTTAAATAGTCTTTAATTTCTGAGTAATCATTTCCTACTATTTTAGAATAATCTGTATAAGGAAAATTATCTTTAGGATTTTTATTAACTACACCATATTTTCTTATTTCAGCAAGATTAGGTAATATTAATTCTTTATTTTTATCAACTAATAAATAATCTGTATAAGGATTTTTAGGTAACTTGTCCATTTCTTTTTTAGATTCACTTATCTTTTTAAATCCTCCAACTATAAAATAAGGAACTAATGGACTTATCTGGTAACCTATTTTTTTCAATCTACATATTTCTAAATCAGTATTATAATAGTAATTTAAACCAATTAAAAGTCCTGCAATAATACTGCTAAAATTTAAATACGATAATCTTAAATTTTCTCGAGTAATCTTAATTTCTAAATTAGTAATTTTTATATTTGTTGCTTCTTCAAATAAATTTATTGTTTTATATATCTTTTCTTTTTCATCTAAAGTTAAATTGCAACAATCTATTTTTAAATGTTCTTCTTTAAAAGCCTTCTTTATTTCTAAATTATCACAAGCTCGAGAACCTTGAACAGCAACTGTTTGTTCAATTAATTTTGCTTTAACAACTGGCTCTATTGTTTCTAAATTTAAAAATAATGTCAAAGCCATAGGACATTTTACAAAAACACATTTAAGCATACCAACCCACCTCGATTTAAGATTATAACACAAAATCACTATTTTTGCAATTATTTCTGTCTTAAGTATTCATTTAAGCCATATTTTTCTTCTTTTGTATCAAAGAAAAAATCATTATGGAGAGGATTTAAAGTTAAATAAGCAAGTATTGCCCAAATAAATGGAATCATAATGATAGCAATAAAATTTAAAATATTCCATTCTTTTTTGTTTATAATTAAATAAAAGATATATTGGGTTATTATTAAGGTAATTGCAAATAACCCCATAGCAAGTAATAAACTTTCACCAAACCGATTATATAGGGGAATAAAAATTAAAAAATATAAGCCAATATTTAAAATCGTTGAACTAAATAAGCCTAAAAAGTAATTATTAATGTGAATTTTCTTAATTAATAAAATAATATAAATTACTATTCCAACTATGATTTGAGTTACATAAATAAGTTTTAAATGTTCAAATAAACTTTCATTAACAGGAAATAACGTAGCTGTTAAAAAATTGGGTATTAGTTTATAAATAGAATGAAACAAAAACATACATAAAAAAATAGCAATTGTGTTTATCATAATAATTAGTTTATTTATTTTCATCTAAATCACCATTACTATTTTATTTAATTATTTATTTTTTATACAACGGAAACTTTTATTCTTAATTATTAAATACTTACTGATTGTCTATTATTTTTAGAAAATCCTTCAACTTTCATAGAGCCATCAGAATTTTTTGAAACTCCATACTGCACTCCCCCAGTATAAAATGCTTCTACACCAGGAATATTGTTGACATTTAAGCCATTTATACTAATTTCATCATTACCAGAATTACTACAATTTTTATTTGGGAAAACTACCCAAACTGCTTTTCCAGAAATATCCCCATCTCTTCTTCCATGATAGTTTAACTGATTTTTTTGATTCATATCAATTTCTTCATTTCCTTGAAATCCAGGATCCATAAATTTAACTTTTCCAGTATTTTTATCAACACCAGTAATGACACCAAAATGAGATTCGTCTTTAATACTTTCTACTATTATGCCACCTGCATCTGTTATTTGTTCTATTTGATTATGATTTAATACACCATTCCAATTTGATTGTAATTGAAGAATTGACAAATCTCGAAAACTATTAGTTAAATGTTTAGGCAAACTTGAAGTCCAGCTATAACCATTAGTTCCGTATGTACTTGAACTTGAGTTATTATCACTATATAGTTTATTGAAAAAATCTTTACGACTAATGTCAACAGAAGTACCATACTGTGATGTTAAAGCACAAGCAATAGCATAATTAAAAGCGACCCCAGCACAACCTGTTCTATTTAATGGGCCACCAGCAAAATTAATTCCAGGAACATTTGATTGAGTATAGCGTTCATTATATGGATTATTCCCAGTCCAGCCAAGAACATTTAAAATATAGTCTCTTTGAGTTTCTGGTAAACAATTTAATATTGAAATAGCATCAAATTCAAATTGAGGAGCTGAACCAACAAATCCAGTATCAGTAGTATCAATATTTAATACATTTGTATTAATCTCCGTTAATTCAGTAATCTTTGTTTCTACATTAGCTATAGTTTCAATACATACGCTCGCCTTACTCTTTACATCCTCTTTCCAATTATCGAGATCAATATTATACTTACCTTCGTCTTGCTCTGTATAAGCATTTTTGATAATAGTACCTGAGCTATCTCTTTCTTCAGCATGACTAACTGTATATTTACTATCACTAAGATTGGGTTTTTCGTCCCATCTTGTTTGATAAGCTGTATTTTGTGAAGATAAATCATTAAGTAAATTTTTAAGTTCAGTATAACAAGTTTCAGCCGAAGTAAAATCACCTTCTATACTAGTTTCAATTTGTCCTAAATATGTATCACAAGAATTTATATAACTACTAAATTGACCTTCAACCGAATCTTGCCAGTCCGTTTGTAATGATTGTTGAATATTTTGAAGAGCCTCTCTTACATTCTTTACTTTTCTTTGTAAACCAGCTGCATTATTATCAGAATCAACAATTTCGCAAGAAGGTTCTATTTCATTATTAAAAAGCGTTTCATAATCATCACTATATTTTTTATAAAAATCAACTTTCGTTGCAATATAATCTTCATTCATTATTACTTTTCTCCTTACACACTAACGCCAGCGCCGTCAGAAAATTCTGAATACCATTTTAGAGCATCTCCACCACGATTATTTAAAACAGCTGAACGACTATCAGAAGAGCCTTCAACTATATTATGAAACAATCTTGCTGCTTCTACTGGGTCACTCGTATTATAAAATCCACTATTAGCTAAATTATTAAAATAATCAGGATTACCACTATGATTATATTTAGCTTCACTCCGAGCAGTAAATACCTCATCCCATAAATATTCACATTGAAATTGTAAATTATCGGCCGAAACACCTGACTGTTCTGCCGCTTGAAAAAGTTGATCTCTTCGACCACCTTGCATTCCTTTGTAATTTGTCCATTGAATTATTCCATAACCTTTTTCACGAGGATTTTTTTGTGAATTTCCCTCATAAACACCTGGATCAAAATTAGTATTTTCTCTTGACATATTTCCTAAAATTCCTGCTATCGCAGCATCACTTAATATTCGATTACCATTTGAATCAACTTTAGATGCAAAAAACTTCCAAACATCAAAAGCATTACCTTCCCGACTTCCATCAGACGTAAAGATAGCCGAATTATCACCAGATTTAGTAATATTTTCAGGCATTTCAAAAATTGGAGCATTTGTTTGAATATCAGCATTATCCAAATCTC